>JAJYVN010000338.1 GCA_021791995.1 Bacillota bacterium | reverse complement strand
TGTCTAAAAAACCGACAAGAATCACCAGGAAAATCACGAACGTAGCCACAATGCCGAGTGCGAGGAGAACTTGTCCTGCGAATCGAACCCGTTGCTCCTGCATGCCCCACCTCCCCGGCCTTAGTATAGGGGAACATAAGGGGCTTCTTCGAAGGGCCATTTGGCCCTTTTTGATTCGGGCGGTGTACAGAAGCGACGGGAATCAACGAGGGTTAGCGCACAACTCGGCAACAGGACGTCGTGATCTGGGGCGTTATGTGTCTGTGGGCCGGTAGCGGAACCGCCACATCCGCCTAGTGCACGATCAGTTGAGCCAGGCGAGGAGACCCTGCCAGTTGACTCGACCCCCATGGGCGAGTTCCTGCAGTACCTCCCAAATAAAGAAACGCACTTCCACCGTCTCGACGCCTGCTTGACCGTCGCTTGTCAATAGGTTGGGATCGATCCTTAGGCCGGTCCGCCCCGAGACCCACTCCAGGAGTGCCTTGCGCTGCGCGGATGTGAGAGTCGCACCCGCATCCTCCTGGCCAACGACGAGCATCTGGTTGTCTACCGTTACAAAGGTCAGCGGCGGAAACAGTAACGTCCACCAGTTGTGCCCTGCCCCGGATCCGATGGTGATCACGAGCGCCGGGTAGGTGCCGGACGCGAAGCGCAGGGTGCCTAAGTGCTTTGCCGGAAATGGCGCATTGCCAAGGGTGACATGGACCGCTTCGTTGGAGTGGGCATATCGCACGACCTCCTCGGCGGCGGCTTGGATGGCAGGCAACTGCGCCTGCACGTAGGTCCGAGCGGCCGAACTGCTTGTCGCGTGGACCAGACCGGGACCGAGCACCGCGAGCACCACATCGCGCACCTCCACCTTGAGCTTCTGATCAGCAGGTGTGTTGGAGTTGGCGATTACCCGCAGGCGGAGCGTTCCAGAGTCCATGGTGCGAACGGTGTATGGGGCGAAGGCGGCGATGAGACCGGCCGCAATCAAGGTGAGTCCCAGCGCGCCAAGCCACACGGTGACGGTATGCTGGCGTGACGCACTGCCGGGGGGAATCTGGGTCAACTCGCACCACCCTTCCGTGGTTCAGACGAACTTGCGCATCTGGAGGAGAGCCGCCTTTTCGAGCCGGGAGACCTGTGCCTGACTGATTCCGATCTCGTCGGCTACCTCCATCTGGGTCTTACCGTGGAAGAAGCGGAGGTCGAGGATGGTTCGCTCGCGCGGGCCAAGACGATTCAGGGCCTGGCGAAGCGCCAACTTCTCAACCCAGCCGTGTTCGCTTGTTTTGTCGTCCTGGATCTGATCCATCACGTAAATGGGGTCGCCCCCGTCCTCATAGATGGGCTCGAACAATGAGATGGGTTCTTGGATCGAGTCCAAGGCGAACAGCACATCTTCGTATGGGGCGCCCAGTTCCGTCGCAATTTCCTGGACATAGGGCTCTCGGCCCAAGCCGTGCGTCAGGCGATCGCGTACTTGCAGGGCCTTGTATGCGAGGTCCCGCAACGAACGGCTGACGCGGATCGGGTTGTTGTCGCGCAGGTAGCGGCGGATCTCACCGATCACCATCGGGACGGCGTACGTGGAGAAACGGACGTTTTGACTCAGATCGAAGTTGTCGATGGCTTTCATGAGGCCGATGCATCCGACCTGAAATAGGTCATCCACCGGTTCGCCTCGGTTGTTGAAGCGCTGGATGACGCTGAGCACCAGGCGCAGGTTGCCCTGAATCAGTTCCTGACGCGATTGCTCGGCATTGACTCCGGATCGAATCTGCTCGAAGAGGGTTCGCATGCGCTCGTTCTTTAAAACGGGCAGTTCGGCCGTATTGACGCCACATATCTCTACCTTGCCTGTCACGGCGATTCCCCCCGTCACGCTGTGGAAAGAGTCTCCCCAAGACGGGCGACGGTATGCGCGACGGTACCAACGCCATAGGTCTGGAATCAGGTGATGGAAGGGGAGCGGTGCCCATTGCGTGTGGCGGAACTAAGGTGTCGTGATGTTGTCAATTTGTCCGATGGCAAGCGCCTGGGACTCGTTTCTGATGTGGAACTTGATGTGGAGGCTGGCCGCGTGACGGCACTCTTAGTCCCTGGCGCAACAAAGCGACTGGGGATCTTTGGCGCGGAGAGCGACCACGTCATACCATGGGCGGATGTTGTGACCATCGGAGAGGATGTGATCCTGGTGCGATGGAATGCGCCGGATCCGGTCAGGCCTGAGCGGCGGCGTGCCCGGAACGCTGCTCCGTAGGTGGTGGGACGACGCTGTAGGCCGTTCGTCCGCAGTGGGGGAACCCCACCTGGCTTTCGTGTGCGGAACATCTGAGGGGTGGGCCACCGTCCGGATGCATCAAAGAGGCACGGTTGGCGCGGGCGATGGTCGGTGTTTGACCGCAAGTTCCTCGCATTACTCCACGATGCGGAGGCGCTCCCGTATGGGTACACGCGGAACCCCTTGTTGGGTTCGTGCCGGGTAGCCGATCTGTACCTCAACCACCACGCGCTCGCCAGGGGCGATGCCGAGTCCCTGCCGGAAGGGCGCATGGTGAGCGGCCCCGTACGACTTGACCGCTGTCGCTAGCCCCCGCTCTTCAGCGAGCAAAAGAAAGTTCTGGATGACACATGCGGTAGCCACGAGGTCTTCGTCGCGTACAACAAGCTGCGGATCTTCCTTCATCACGGCCACAAGGATGGCAGGCACGGCCATTGTCTTGGCATATGCCTGTTCACCACGCTGTTGTCTACGCTCCGCATCGAGGCCAGCCGCTTCTGCCTCAGCCCATACCCTCCGGGCCTCCGCAATGATGCGACGACCTTCGCCCTGCACGAGAACAAATCGCCAGGGCTGGGTCAGGTGGTGGTTGGGTGCCCAAACCGCCGTTTCCAGCAATTCCTCGATGACCGCTGCGGGCACTGCTCGATCCTCATACAGTTGCACGGATCGGCGATTCCGGATCAATGCTGTTAAGTCCACGACATGCCTCCCGAACATCGGTTCAGGGATCCGTTGCAGGATACGACATGGAACCGCTCCGTACAATGCTTGCGTGCCGTTGCCGTTCTTATAGTCTTTTGTTTCCGGCTACTGCCGGTTTCCTATTGGAACGTTCCTGCTTCGCGGCAGCCGGTTTCACCAGGCCGTTCTCCTGACCACAGCCTTCTGCTCCACAGGCGTTTAACGTCTCCAGGGAACT
>JAJYVN010000337.1 GCA_021791995.1 Bacillota bacterium | reverse complement strand
CAACGCCAGGATGCCATTGAAGCCAAGCTGGCCCGAAAGCACTTGGGCGAAGGCTCAGCGGTGCTCTACGATGTATCCAGCAGCTTCTACCACGGCGCGCATTGCCCCTTGGCTCAGTTCGGGCATAACCGTGATGGCAAGAATGGCTTGCCGATTATCGTCTATGGCGTACTGGCCAATCGGGAGGGCTGCCCGGTGGCGGTACAGGTATATGCCGGGAATACCGCCGACCCCAAGACCGTGATGGATCAGGTGGATAAACTCCGCGTGAACTTCGGTCTGCAGCGGGTGGTGCTTACCGCGGATCGGGGGTGTATCACCACCACCAATATCAAGGTCATGCGGGAATACCCCCAAGTAGGCTGGATTGGGGCATTGCGCAGTGAAGGCATACGCAAACTCATGGACCAGAAGGCGCTGCAGTTGTCCCTGTTTGATAAGCAGAATCTGGCGGAAATAACCTCCCCGGATTACCCCGGTGAACGGCTGATGGCGTGCCTGAATCCGGCACTGGCTCAGCGGCGGAGAAATCAGCGCGAAGAACTTCTGGTCGCCACGGAGAAGGCATTGACCAAAATTGCCGGGCAGGTGGATCGGGCACGCGCGGCGGCAGCATCGACACCGGGTGCTGCCGCGAAGAGAAAGAGAAAACCCATGACCGATGCCGCCATCGGCTTAAAGGTGGGCAAGGCGGCCAATCATTACAAAGTAGCCAAACATTTTATCATCAACATCCATGACGGCCATTTCAGCTTTACCCGTAATGTGCAATCCATCGAACAGGAACAGGCCCTGGATGGCATTTATATCATACGCACCAGCGAAACAGCCAAGGATTGGTCGGCCGAAGATGTGGTTCGGGGATATAAGAAATTAGCCTTTGTGGAAAGGGCCTTTCGTTGTCTCAAGGGTGTGGATCTCAAGGTGCGTCCCATCTGGCTGCGTAAGGAGGATCATGTCAAAGCCCACATCTTTTTATGTGTACTGGCCTATTACGTGGAATGGCATATTCAGGGTGCCTGGAAGGAATTATTGTTTGCCGATGAGGAACTGGACCAGACGCGTGATACTCGTGATCCGGTGTTGCCACCGGAACCGTCGGCATCCGTCATTGCAAAGAAGAAGACGCACACCACGGCGGATGGGCTGCCGGTGCAGAGTTTTGCCTCGCTTCTGCAAGCCTTGGGCACCCTGACCCGGAACCGCTGCGTGATGCGACTGAAGGAAAACACAGCCGAGGCTCATACCCGGAAGACCAAGGCCACGGAACCCTCGGCCAAAACCGCTGAAGACTTGAAAGGAAACGTCGAGGAAGCCACGTTCACGGTGATCAGTGATGCGACACCATTGCAGGAGCGAGCCTTGAAACTTCTGGGATTGTACCCAGTACGGTAAAGGGGAAAAATAAGGAAACCCCTGTAAATACAGGGGTTCCTTATTTTTGTGGGGGGAACTACGGTTTAAGTTACATCGTCAGCCCATCAGCCCCGTACACTCCGTATGTACTCAAGGGTCTGACGGTGGATCACCCCAATCAGGTATGGTGCATTGATATCACCTTGTACTGGTTCAGCCTGAAAAGGAAACGATGGGCTACTGTCAAATGTTGTGGATGGAAGCAATCAGGCGGCGGATTTTTACTCCGTCTTCGTAGACCACCCGCATTGGAAGACGGGGTTCATAGGACGGACACGGTAGATGATTGTCCACATGCGGGCATTTTGGACTCTCATAGATTGTAGACCAATCCCGGTACTTTAGGGAACGGCTGTACTTCGCCAATGTGGTTCGCTCCGACGATCCAGGTGAGCAACCTCTCCAAACCTATCCCAGCGCCGGCCGAAGGTTTGAGCCGACCCTCCTGAGCGAGTTTTAGGAGGAGAGCGTAATACTCCTTCTTCAAACCATCCCTCGCTAGCTTCTCCGTGATTCGGTCGTACTCCCACTCACGTCTGCCACCTGAAAGTATCTCCCCATACCTCGGGACTATTAGGTCGTAGTTATCCCACCTTCCTGACTTTGGGGATTCAAAGTCGTAAAATTCCATCGGAATGTTCGTGACCCAAACGGGATATTCTATGTCTTGCGGCAATTTCGTTTCCCATTCCCACTCATCCCCATCATATTTCGGCAAGAGCGATCTCCGGTCGTGTACCGTAAAGGGCCGCTTCGGTACCTTGAGGGGGTCGAATCGTCCGAGGGAAACAAGTTCGCTCTTGACCTCCTTCCTAAGGTGACGGATAAGACCAACGAGAATCTCTTCAATTAATCCCATCACCTCTTCGGCACTTGCCCCACGAATCTCAAAGTCAAACTGTGTAAATTCGTAGGTGTGCCATCCGGTTGTCTTTCTGTCCCTCTTCTCAATCCGGACGTTAGGAGACAGCACAAAAAACCTGGGATACGCGATGGAGCAAGCGACTTGCTTGTGGACGATCATACTCATCATCGTTCTTACGGTCTCCCCGTAGATATCGACCTCTAACCGTTTTTCAATGGAATTGTCCGGATCTGGCCAGAGTGGGTCAGTCGACCTTGAAAGAACGACGGGCAACAACCAGTCAAAGCCGCGACTGGAGAACGCGCTGGTAAGGTAGCGCAGAGTCGCCGAGGCAACGCGTCCGATCTGTTGCTTCCTCAGCAACGCCTGGGACGATAACTCCTCCAAGGGCTTGGGCATCTCCTTCATGGCAGTTGAGAGTCTCCGGCAAACGCAGGTTTCTGAACTCCGAGGAAATTCCTCATTGCCGCCACGATCTGGTTTCTCGCGGTGTAAATAAACTCTTGATGGTCCCCCGGGACCATCAAGATCTCCACTCCTTTGAGTTCTCGCTTAACTCTCTCAATGGCCGTCGTTCGGAACGGAGCAAAGTACCTCTTGTCCCACGCAAAAAGCTTCGCGTTCCGATCGGGCGTACCATTGATTATATGCACAAACGTTTCAACGTAGATGGCCAAGGTTGGACAGTGGACTCTTGTATAGTCACGCCGGTCCGCCAGGAGCGTCTTCTCCAATTCTAGCTGAGCCTTCGCGCTCTCGCGTTTTTGCAGCCGTCCGTTGGGCTGAATAATCACCTTATCACGCACGTAAGCCTGACTTCCCCCAGCCATGAGCAAAAAGCATTGATTTACGGCCCTTCCGCGATAATGCACTTGCTACATTCAACCCGGTGCCCAAGTCGGCGGCTGCGTAAAGAGTTCCAGCAACCCCAGTTTACT
>JAJYVN010000336.1 GCA_021791995.1 Bacillota bacterium | reverse complement strand
AGCGATGTACCGCCCAAGACCCATATGGCTGTGCTCGCTCTGGACGGGCCGCCCAGAGTGCTTCTGCTTACGGGCGACTTGCTGCAGCACCTTCTCGCGTTTCGCGTTCTCGTTCGCATACCCGATGGTTCGGACGCCGCGCCAGCGCACCCCTTCCCATGCGGCTGCCACGGCAGAGTCTGCGTTGAGGTCGATGGTTCCCACCGTAAGGTCAGGCTCGGCCTGCCGACGGTCTTCCGCCTTCCCTCGGATCTCGACCCGCTTCTCAAACGCCACTTGCAGCCACCAGCCGTTACGCTTCCGGATCACGGTTGGAGACTCTGCCACCCAGCGCCCTGGCGTGGGTCACAGAGCCTTGTGTGCTCCTGGGCGGTACGTTCCTTCCGGCCTTCGGCAGCCATCCTCTGCTTTTGCTCGGCACGCAGAATGCCGATCCGGTCTCTCTCCTCGGCCGATTCCCGCAGTATTGCGTCCAAACCAGGAGGAGCCTGGACAGGGTAGTTCAGCCACTGCCAACCCACGCCCGTTTTGACCTTCAAGCGAATGAAACCATCGCGATCGTCACGCAGATGCACCTTGGCCATCCCACCATACGGCGTCATGTGGGGGTGTGGCTACGGTGGTTTCGGCTTCCGCCCCTCTGTTGGGGGTTTGCTTTCTCCCAACGCCGATGGCAGCACGTCGCAGGGTCGGTGGGACAGCCAGCAGAGACCGCTTCCAGGTTGCGCTCCGGAGGGGTGGGGGGGTGCGCTACCGTCGGTACCGTCACCGATTCCGCCCAGGTCAGTCGATCCTTCTCGGTCCATGCAACTTCTCTCGTCTTGCCTGCATCCGGCCCACTGCGTACCTCTCTCGTTGTCCGCGCCTCAAAGACCCCAGGGTGCTCCAGGAAGATGTTTTAGTGTAGAAACGGACGGCCTGATCCCACTCTGCCGTCGTCGTAGCGAGAGCGGCCAACTTACCTTGGTTGGTGCTTGCGGCGCTAGGCAGACGAATGGTGCGGGTGGTCGGCACATAGACGGGTTCACCCGGCATATCCGTCTGCCCCTTCGCCGCTGCTTTCACTTTCGGACGGAACTGCGATGGCGAGCATATCCGTCACCTACCACATTGTCAGTACCTGTACATAAGTCAGGCATGTCATGCTACTATGTCACGTCGATTGCAGGACCTTCTGGAGGAGGACAACGAGTGAGTGAGAGCGTTGCGTTGAACACGGAGCTGAACGCCACCATCACACGCGTGTGGGAGGCCCTCACCGACTCCACGCTGCTTTCCGAATGGATGTTTTTCCACACGCACGACTTTCAGACGGTAGTGGGTCACACGTTCCACTTACACAGCAAGCAACCCGGATGGAGCGCGGTCATCGATTGTGAGGTCCTCGAAGTGGACGCCCCCCACCGACTTTCGTATAGTTGGGTGATTGATGCCTATCGGCACCACACGCAGGTCACATGGACGCTGGTCGAGGTTGGGGACCACGTCACCCGCCTTCACTTGGAGCAGAGTGGGTTCGTCAGCGACGCGACGCAGGAGATCGGTGGCGCAAACTATGCCTGGACGCGGCAGTTGGAGCAATTGCAGAGCCTTTTAGCGAAGTAAGCGGCGGTTGGAGGGTCGCCCGCCCCCGGCCAACAACTGCGTCCCCGGTGGCCCGGACTTGGCATAAGCGCATGCACAAACCCTCCATCGGAGTGAAACTGCTATGCTATGGGGCGGAATTACCCGATTGGAGATGATGGTATGGACGACACGAGCCATACGGAACTCTGCGTGATCATCGGCTCCGGGTGTGCAGGTCTAACCGCGGCTCTCTATGCGGCACGCGGCAGGCTGTCTCCACTCGTCCTGGAGGGCACCGAGCCAGGTGGGCAACTCTCCTTGACATCCCTGGTGGAGAACTTCCCTGGCTTCCCGGAAGGAATCGGCGGATTCGATCTGATCGAGAACATCCGCAAGCAGGCTCAGCACTTTGGCGCACGATACCGCAGTGCAACGGTTAAGAGCATCGACTTCTCCAACCGTCCGTTCCGACTGCAACTCGAGGATGAGCAGGACGTCATTACCTGCCACACCCTGATTATCGCTTCGGGTGCTCGCGCCCGCACTCTGGGCCTTCCGGAAGAGAAGGAGCTTTGGGGGCGTGGTATCTCTTCTTGCGCAACCTGTGATGGTTCCTTCTTCCGAGGACGCCGGGTCGTCGTGATCGGCGGGGGAGACAGCGCAATGGAGGATGCCACCTACCTCACAAAATTCGCATCTGAGGTACACGTGGTGCACCGGCGAGACCGCCTGCGCGCCAGTAGCATCATGCAAGAACGCGCCTTGGCACACCCGAAGATCACCTTCCATTGGAACCGGGAGGCACGATCCTTCGTGCGGGACCCATCGGGTCGGCTCGTGGGACTGCGCGTCCAAGGATGCAATGGTGACAGCGCCGAAGAGGAAATCGCGACGGACGGCGTTTTCTATGCCATCGGGCACGAACCCAATACGGCAATGGTCGGACCGGCATTGCGCAAGGACGCACAGGGATACCTCACGGTGCACGGCGTCTTGAGTGACATCCCCGGGGTGTTCATCGCGGGAGACGTAGCCGACCATCGCTACCAGCAAGCGGTCACCGCCGCGGGCACCGGATGTGCCGCCGCGATGGAGGCCGAAGACTGGCTGCAGGAGCAGGAGCTGGTGCCCGACATGCCGTCCACATCTGCAGAGCACGCCAACCAAGGGGTTTCCGGAACACTACGCCTTGGGTAGAAGGGGGATGGCGGCGGGGGAGGTCAGGATGGATCCTCCCCCTTTTGTTAGTTTACATAATACTTCTTATCGGAAGCAATGGACGAACGCCAAAGATACCTCTTTTCTCCAGTCGCTTACGGAATCGGTGGACAAGCGTACGTTGCAGAACAATTCAAGACCATTTCATGGTCGTGAGCCACAAGGCCAGCCCGCTCGTACATCGAACGTTTCTTGCCGGCGCCTCTGCCAGCCACCGTCCGAGCAACGCAGTTGCGACACCGTGACCCTCACCGACGCTTGGTACCGATGGACTCGTGGCAGCGCACCTCCTCTTCCGACGCCGGAGCAACGGTCGGTCAGTCTTTGTGCACCTACGCGGGAAGGTGGCGTCAACTGCTGCCTGATTTGCCTGACAAACGAGACCATCGTTGTTCGTGCCGCCCCAATCCGGCTTGCGCCGGTTGCCCTTGGTTCCTT
>JAJYVN010000335.1 GCA_021791995.1 Bacillota bacterium | reverse complement strand
CGGTAAACTGTGCGAACAGAGATGCCCAACCGTTTTGCGGCTTGCCCTGTCGAGAGCATCTGTTCCCTTATCATAGGGTCATCATCCGATCACCGGCGAGTAATGTCAAGCGTCGATGTCTACTCTCCCTGCCGCGTGCTTTATGACGGGGCGGCCAACGTCAGTTCAGGAAAGCGGTGGAAGGGCAGGGAAGTATCCAAGGCTGCGGAGATAGAGCACCGAGCGATGCACCCGCTCCGCGTGCTCAGCTGGTGAAAGGCTTTCTCCCTGCACACCCTCGATCTCCATGGTGCACGGGCCGCGGAAGCCGACCTCCTGCAACCGCGCGAGAATGGCCCCAAAGTCAACCTTGCCCTCCCCCAGCCCCGGGAAGTTCCACGCATGGAACCCGGTACTGGTATCCTTAAGGTGGACTGCCGTAATCCAGGGCAGCGTCGCCTCCATCTCGTACAACCCGTCCACATTCTCGTTGTAGTAATGGATGTTGGCCGTATCCCAATTGATCCGAACGTGGGGGTGATTGACGGCTCGCATCGTCTGTGCGGCAACCGCACCACTTGTGACCAAGTCGGGATGCGTCTCCAGGACCAATGTGACTCCATGTCGGCCTACGGCGTCCCCCGCCCGGCGCAGGGCATCGTAGGCACTGGGCAGTGGCGCCCCGTTGGTCTTGGCACTCGTGAAGATGATCTGCGCTCCCCATTCCTCCCGCACGGCTCGGGCCGCCTCGTCCATGGTTTTCGGCATGTGCGCATCCACCAGATTCAGAGGAACCTGGACGGTGGCCGCCCGTAGCCCGTGCTGCCGTAGTTGCGCCAAAAGCGCTCCAGCCTCAGCCGGATCTGGCAGCGAGGGTTCGACGTAGCGAACACCCCAATCGGCCAACCGCGCAAACATCTCCTTCTGTGCCGCATGAAACGACGCGGGACGGCACGACAGAACCATTCCGTCGCTGGGTGTCACCATCGCCTCGCCCGTGACCTCCACCCCCCTTGAGTCTTCGCCGGCGCTCCTATCCCATCCACAATTGACATTGGCCCACACCGTGGCCGTTTCCTGCTGCGGTTACCCCCTTCGCACGGGTCAATCTGCGCGATAGAATAAAAGGAGAATCGTACGGAAGGGTGATCCCGATGCGCGACAGAGGGGACTTCTTCGCTGGATTGGTCATTGGAGGGCTCGCGGGCATCCTGGCGGGCGTCCTGCTTGCCCCCAAAGAGGGCAGTGAAACACGACGCACGATTGGCGCCACGGTGGGGGACGTTTCAGAAAGGATCCGCCGTTCTACGACCGGAGTCACCCAACGCGTCACGAGCCAGAACATGCTCCAGGTGGTCCAGAATCTACGCAACCGTGTCAAAGACGTCTTTGACGGACTCGACGCCGCAATCGAGGAAGTCGCAAACACGGTGGACACCGACGACCCCGTGAACGCAGATCTCCCGGGTGGACAAGCCTGATGCCATCCGCAGGCGCGCTGACCGTTAGTGCCATCGCTCTTTGCGTCATCGCGCTGATCCTCTTGGTGGGCCTCGTGGCCTTCCTCGTAGGCGCTCGCCAGATCATCACGGAAATGCGCCAATTGCGCGCGGCCGTGCTGCCAGCGGCTGAACAATGGAGAGAGGCTGGCGCACGGGTATCGGAGGTTGCGGAACGCACCGAGCAGCTACTGGGAGGTGCGCAAACGGCAGCGACCGTGGCGGGCGCTGCCATCGGGGCGGGACGGGCCCTCTCCCAGGGAGTGCGCATTGTGCAGCACCTGTGGGGCGAAACGCGGCCATCCGAAACGGGTGGGCTCGGTAGCCAGCTCGTGGTCGGGGCACTGCGCATGGGCATCGCAGCCTTAGGCCGTCGCCGCGCCCGCCAGCGGCACAAAACCAAGTCCACCGAACCGACCCGCCCGCTCGGCGAGGTGGGCCAACCGCGTCGCATGCCTGGCTGAGCATCCATCATGCATGCTTCCGCCGCCGATTGCGCAGGATGGGCGAAGAATTGCGTTATGGGGGGAGAGGAACCGCATGCATACCGTCGCCAATGTCATTGAGCTTGTCGCCGACTCGGACACCGGGTGGGTGGACGCCGTGCAAAACGCCGTTGCCGAGGCATCGCGCACCGTGCGGAACATCACCGGCGTCGAGGTAACCAACCTCACCGCTATCGTGGAGGACGGCCGCGTGGCAAGCTACCGCGCGAATGTCAATCTCGCCTTCAAGGTCGACCGCGATGAGCATCACCCCATCGCCGACAGTGCTCGGCCCAGGATCTGAGCGAACCAAGCACGAGCCTATGCGTCAGAGGCTCGAACCACAGCAACCAAGTCGCCATGGCGGACGGGGTCACCGGGGACCACCGGGAGCGCGGTGACCTCGCCGTCGTGGGGCGCATGGACGATGGTCTCGAGCTTCATCGCTTCAATCACGACCAATGCGTCCCCGCGCCGCACCCGATCGCCGCGGCGTACCGAACAACGGGCAATGGTACCGGGCATCGGACTTGGGACCTGGTCCGGATCGGCCGGGTCGGCAATCGGCCTTGCAGTCCCACCCACCCCCACCGACCGGTCCAATGTACTGATCGCCCTTGGTGTCCCGTTCAGTTCGAAATGCACCACGCGCCGACCGTCACTGTCTGCCGCACCGATGGCAACCAGTCGGATCACCAGGGTTTTGCCCCGCTCAATCTCCACCTCGATTTCGTCCCCCGGTCGCATGCCGGAGAAGAACGAGACGGTGTCAAGCCCAGATGTGTCGCCAAAGCGTTGTCGGTGAAGCGCAAGCGCGCGCGCCTGCTCCGGATACAACACCTCCGTCAAGGCATCCCGCAAAGACGCCGGTTGCCCGGAGTGCTGCTCGATGCGGTGGATGACGGCATCCAAGTCCACAGGAGGCTTTTGCGCCCCCAAGCGCCCCTCGATCGGCGTGGCACCCCGGAGCACGACGTCCCGCAAATGTGGTGGAAACGGTCGCGGCGGTTGTCCCATCTCCCCCCCCAAGAGCTGCCGCACCGATTGGGGAAAGTCGAGGCGCGCCGCACGGGCTCGGCCTTCCGGTGTCGAGAGCGCCTCCTCCGAGAGGTCCGCCGGAGAAAGGTCTTGTTGCACAAGGAAGAGAGCAAAATCCCCCACCGCCTTGCTGCTTGGGGTGACCTTGACGATACGGCCGAGCACACGGTCCACCTCTCGGTAGGCGGCCACCACCTCCGGCCAGCGCGCCGCCAACCCGACGGTCTCCGCCTGCG
>JAJYVN010000021.1 GCA_021791995.1 Bacillota bacterium | reverse complement strand
GCGTGATGCCGAGCGCGCACAGCACCGAGCGTCCGTAGCTGCGCGCGGTGGCGGCCTGGACGGCGACGAGGGGGGTGTCCTGCCACAGCCGTCGCGGCGGCGGCACGACCGCTCCGGTCACCTTGTATGTTTCATGCCGACCGGCAGGGGCGCTGTAGGGGGTTGGTAAGCGTGGGCGGCCGAGGCGAGTCCTCGAGCACTCGACCGGCCGCCCGCGCCCCCCTTGGGCCCCCAGGAGGGGCGATGCGGCCCTGACCGGTTGGCGTTGCTTGCTTGGCCGGGGTGTCGGAACACCCTGTGGATAACTGGCCGTGCAGCGCGCCATCTCGACTGCAAGCGAAGTGACCGCGATGGCGTTTGTGCGGATCCGCAAGGGCTGCGCGCAGCTCCTGACGACACGCTATCTGGGCAGTGGCCGCTCCCAACAGGTGCTGTTGGCCAGCCTGCCGGGCTACTATGTGTCTTCAGCGGAGCAGCAGGAGATCGAGGCGAAGTTTCCGGACCAGCATTTCGATTGGCTGGCGATCAATCGGGCACTTGCGCGCGGCGACAGGCGCGAGACGGCCCCATGCGGACCGTATCTGGCGTGGGCCGACATTGAGCACCTGCTGCGTGCCCTTGCCCGCAGGGAGCGCGAGCACGGCGGCCTACCTTCTGAGATCCATGCCCTGGAGGCCGCGGCCGAGGTGCTCACCGGCATGCGCCTCCGGGGAGCGCCGTGGCCTTCCCTGGAGGCGGCTCCGTCCGCGCCAACATGACATCGGATGACCGGCCGACCGAACGGCCGGTCGTCGATCATCCGAGGGCAGACGCGCCCAGGTTCGCGCGCCCGTTTCGCCACCGATCAGGAAGTTGGGGGTCTCCAGTCGAACCGGTCCGCGAGGTCCGGTGGAGGTAAGGCCGCGGTACCTTGCGCTATGACGCTTGATGAGAATGCCGCCTCCGCGCCAAACGGCCGAACTCTAACTCCCACGGTGCACCCGTCGTCGGACCCCCCATGCAGCAGTCGGGGGCATGTTGCGCCGTCGAACGACCAAGTGCTGATCCTGGCAAGGCTGCCCACGTCGCTTGGTCGGCTGGAGGCCCTCCATTTTGGACCATCCTACGACGAAAGGGGGTGAGCATCATCCCTGATTTGCATATCGGAGTCGACGTATCTCTACGGGCTCACAGCGTGGCGTTTCTCCGCAGCGACGATCTGGCCGTCGTACACCGCATGACTGTCCCAAACGACGCCGGCGGCAGCCTGGCCCTGGCTGAACAGATCCAGCACCTGTGCGCCAAGCACGACGTCGACCAGGTCAAGGTCGCGCTCGAGGCCACGGGCGTCTACGCGTGGCACCTGGCGGTCTTCCTGAGCGGCCTCGATGCCCTGGGCTCGCATAAGCCCCAGGTGTTCGTCCTCCAACCCCGCGCCGTCAAGCACTACCGCGAGAGCTTCGGTTCCAAAAAGCCCAAGAGCGACGGCGCCGACCGCCTGCTTCTCGCCCGCATCCTCGGCCATCGAGAGCTCCTGCCGCGGCCGTTCCGCTTCGACGATCGCACCCTGCCACTGCAGCGCCTCACGCGTCACAGGTACCACTTGGTGCGCCAGCTCGTCCGCAACAAGAACTACGCGGCCAGCTACCTATTCCTCAAGGCGAGCACCCTCGCCCAGACCCGCGCGCTCTCCGACCCCTTCGGAGTCGCCGCCTCGGAGATCCTCCTCGAGTACTGCACCGCGGAGGACATCGCTCAGGCATCCGTCGACGAACTTGTCGGCGTACTGAACCGCGCAGCCAAAGGGAAGATCGCCGATCCTGCCGCGATCGCCCTGGCCTACAAGCGCGCGGCCCAGGACGCCCATACGCTGCCGGAGCGCCTCAAGCAGCCCGTCCACCAGATCCTCAGCCTGACCATCCAGGACATCCGCCACCTCGACCACCAAATCGAGGCGGTGGATCGCCTGATCGACCGCGAGCCGATCGCCCGCAATAACCGCCTGCGCTCGATCCCGGGCATCGGCCCGGTGTTCGCCGCGGGCATCCTGGCCGAGATCGGCCGGATCGAGAACTTCCCCAGCGACGACGCCCTGGCGCAGTATGCCGGCCTCACCTGGCCCGAGCATCAGAGCGGCGACTTCGCAGCCGAGGACACGCCACTGGCCCGGACGGGTAACGTCTACCTCCGCCACTACTTCGTGGCCGCAGCCAACAGCGTCCGGCAACATGACGCGGGCTTTGCGGCCTACTACGCCAAGAAGTACGACGAAGCGGCCGAGCACAAGCACAAGCGTGCCCAAGTGCTGACCGCCCGCAAGCTCCTGCGCCTAGCCTTCGCTCTGCTGCGCGACGACCGGGCGTACGATCCCACCCATGTCCCGACCCGGCGACGGGTCGCCACCTGACCCCAGCTATTACCTGGATAAGCGCACCATATGCCTTTCCAGGCTGGGGGTATGGTTTTTTGTGCCCGCGTGCGATTCCCCCCCTTGACATTCACACCCCACGTCTCGTCTGCCCCCGCCACACGGTCGCGCGTCGCGGCCGGGCCTTGGGACGCCACCTTCTGTACGGCCACCAACTGCCCACCCGGTCGCTGCCCGATGAGAGCGTGGGCCATGGCGTCCGCGAGCGCTTGGGGGGAGGGCCCCACCTGACGTCCCAGCCGCACCACCAAGTCCATCAGGTCGGCCACCCGTCGCATCTCTTCCGCCTGCTCGCCCAGGTACTGCGCAACCGCACCCAGTTGGCTGCTGACCGGAGGCACGAATCCAAGGCCCTGACCAGGGGTTCCACTCGTCACCACAACGACGCCCTCTCGCCTCCGCAGGGGCTGCCGGCTTGGACTCCAATTTCAACATCTCTCGGAACAATCTCGTGGTGTCGGCGTACTACCTGCGCTTCGACGTCGAACGGCTGCGCTGTTGCGCGTTGGACGTCGAAGAGGTCGTCGAGCGCGCCGAGGCGGGTGAGCACGATGCCTGAGATCACGCTGCCGCAACTGGTCGCCGATCTGGTCGCACTGCGTCACACCGGCGGATACCGGTTCACAGTCCAAGAGCGGGTCCTGCGCCAGTTCGCGGAGCACTGCTGGCGGGAGGGCTACGCGGACGGGTCGATCACCAAAGAAGCCCTCGACGGGTTCCTCTACAGCCGTCATCTGCGAGCCTCCACGGTGCGGCGCAACCAGTTGGCGCTGCGTCAGCTCGCCAAGCACGCCGAAGCAGTCGGGTGGAACGCCTACATGCCGGTCGCGGCCGCCCGGGTCCGGGCCGGTCACCAGCCACCGTATGTGCTCAGCGACGATGAGATGCGCCGCCTGTTCACAGCGATCGACTGCCAGGCGATGTCCTGCTACTCGAACAAGGCGATCGTCGATCCGGTCCTGTTCAGAGTTCTCTACGGCGCCGGGCTGCGGGTCTCCGAGGCGCTGAAGCTGACTTTGTCGGACGTGGATACGAGCGTCGGGACGCTGCGGATCCGCGACTCCAAAAATGGGGAGGGCAGAACCATCCCGATCACCGGCCGCCTCACCGCACTGCTGCACGCCTACATCGCGGCCGCGCACCCGACGTGCGATCAGGACGACCACGTGTTCTACAGCCGCTCGGCGGACAGGCCGGTCAACCAAGCGACCGTCTACATGCGGTTCCGCGACTACCTGGCCGACGCCGGCATCCCGCACTTCCGCGGCGGCCCGCACCCGCACTCGCTGCGCCACGGCTTCGCCGTCGCGAACCTCAGGCGCTGGGCCGCAGAGGGCAGCGATCTGGCGGTGATGCTGCCCTACCTGGCCTGCTACATGGGCCACGCCGACCTGCGCGGCACCCAGTACTACCTCAGGTTGACTGCGGACGCCTACCCCGAGGTGATCGCCAAAGCCGAAATCCGGTTCGGCTACGTCATCCCCACCCCGGCCGAGGAGAAGTCATGAGCTCGCGTCCCGCACCACCGCCGGACCTCGCCGGACGCTGGCTGACACGGTTCTTCATCGAGCACTTGGCCGGCGAGCGCGCAGCCTCACCGATGACCATCGCCTCCTACCGGGACGCGATCAAGCTACTCCTCACCTACTTCAAGGACGCGGAACGGATACCACCCGAGAAGCTGCGTCTCACCGACATCGACCGGCCCCGAGTGCTGCGGTTCCTGGACTGGCTGCAGACCGAGCGGGACTGCTCGACAGTGACCCGCAACCAGCGCCTCGCGGTGATCAAGTCGTTTTGCCGCTACACCGCCATCGAGCACCCCGGCCACCTCGACCAGATCACCCAAATCCTCGCGATCCGACAGAAGAACACACCAGCCCAGGATCTCGGACACCTGACCGCAGACGAGGTCAAGACACTCCTCGCACAACCCGGCAGCACCAGCGCACGTGCTGTCAGGGATACCGTCCTGCTCGCCGTGGCGTACGACACCGGCGCCCGCGTCCAGGAGCTCTGCGACCTCAACGTCGCCGACATCCGCGCCGCCAACCCGATCACCTTGACGATCCGGGGGAAGGGATCCAAGACCAGGTACGTGCCGGTCATGGGTCCAACCGCCCGGCTACTCGTCGACTACTTGAACCACTTCGTCCCGCACCCCGGTCTCGCTGCCGACGAGAACCCGCTATTTCACGGACCGAACCACTCCCGGTTGACCCGGTCTGGGATCGCGAAGCTCCTGGCACGCCACGTCCGCGGCGTCCGGGCGCCTGACCCCAGTTGGGCTCGCGGACTGCCGGTCACACCCCACACGCTCCGGTGCAGCCGCGCGATGCACCTGATCCAAGTCGGCGTCGACCTGATCTACATCCGCGACCTGCTCGGCCACGCCGACGTGTCCACCACCGAGATTCACGCCCGCGCGGACGCCGAGACCAAACGCAAAGCAATTGAGAACGCCTACGAGCCCCTCACCCCAGACACCCTGCACGACTGGACCACCGACACCTCCCTGATCGGCTGGTTTGACTCACTCGACCACTAACACCGACCCGCCCGCGTTATGCGGACACGATCAGCGCTGGCAGTGCCGCCACCAGCGCAAAGCGCCCGAACGGGCACATAACCAATTCGTCCACATAATGCCGCGATTCATCGATCCTGAGCCACCCCTATGACTGAGTACGCGCGCTGGGTGTCGCACCGCGCGCGCGTTCCTGTGAAGGATTCCCATTCGGACGAGCCGAAGGACAGCCGCGGACACGTTGTGCGAACGATGTCGAGGGCGGTGTGTGGTTGGAGTCGCTCGACACCTAGGAGCCGGGGGGTATCGGGTGATCGACCGGTTTACGTTTGACTCGCGCGACCTAAGAGTTGCGCTCGTTCATGACACCTTGTTGCAGTGGGGTGGTGCGGAGCGCGTGCTTGGCGTCCTGCATCACCTGTTTCCCCACGCCCCCGTGTATACGTCCCTCGCGAGCCGCAGCATCGTAACGAGACTCAGTGTAGATACGGATCTCCGCACCAGTCGGCTACAAGCGAGCCCTTTTGCGCGCGTTAGACCACTTCAGGCGCTCCTTCTGCCTAGCGCCATGGAATCCCTAGACCTGCGAGGCTTCGACCTCGTTATTTCTTCGTCAAGCTCTGCGGCCCACGGCGTCCATGTGCCCGACGGTGTGCATGTGTCTTACGTCTATAACACCATGCGATACGCGTGGCAGTACGATGACTATATGCAGACTTATCCTCTGCCGAGGATTGTAAAACAGATGGGCAAACCGGCCGCATGGGCCTTGAGGAACTGGGATCGACGTGCCGCGCATAGAGCCGGAGCGATCGCCGCCATCTCGAAGACCGTGGCCGGACGCATCCGTGAAAGGTGGCTGGTTGAGCCCGAGTGCGTCATTTGGCCACCGGCGGAACTCGACCAGCTCACGATCGGACGCGGTGAGCGGGAAGGTTACCTCGTTGTATCAAGACTTCTTCCATATAAGAGGGTTGACGCTGCCGTCAAGGCGGCAACCGAGCGAAGGTTGTCTCTCACCGTCATTGGCGACGGGCCGGACCGGCCACGTCTCGAAAGGCTTGCCGGCCCTACGGTGCGGTTTCTCGGCAACGTCGGCGACGACATTAAGCGGTGTCTTTTAAGGTCCGTCATCGCTGTGATTGTTCCTGGCGAGGAGGACTATGGGCTGGTGCCGCTCGAGGCCAATGCCTGCGGAACGCCTGTGGTAGGATTGAACCGTGGCGGCGTAGCCGAGACCCAGATCGATGGTGTCACGGGGATCCTCATTCCTGGAGGCGACGTCGATGCGTTTGCCGATGCGATGCAAGCAGCAGCCATTAGTAAATGGGATCGCGACCTAATAAGTTCGCTCGCGCGAGCACGAGGTCGGCCGGCGTTCGAGGCCGCCCTAGCGGCATTTCTAGAACGTGTGATGTCCCGGCGTAGTGAGATTGCGAACATTTAGCAAGGAGAGTTCCAATGCGAAGTGCCCTCGTCACGGGCGTGAACGGCCAAGACGGTTCATATCTTGCCGAGCTGTTGTTGAGCAAGGGCTACCGAGTAATAGGGTTGGTGCGCCGTACTGCTGCGGAGAACCCCTATAGTCGCGTGAACCACTTGCTCCCAAGGTTGAAATTGGTCGAGGGCGACCTTCTCGATGCCGGGTCCCTTATACGAGCCCTAGAGTTGGCAGAGCCGGACGAAGTCTATAACTTGGCAGCTCAGTCTTTTGTAGGTGTCTCGTTCCGCGAACCGGTGGCCACAGCCGATATTACTGGGGTGGGCACCCTGCGGCTGCTTGAAGCGGTTCGTCAGGTCGCACCCCATGCACGGTTCTACCAGGCTTCAAGCAGCGAAATGTTCGGAAACGTGGCTGCTCCCCAAAACGAGATCTCACCATTTAGACCCCGCAGTCCGTACGCTGTCGCTAAGCTCTTCGCGCACGCCAGCTGCATCACCTACAGGGAAAGCTACGGGATGTACGTGGCCTGCGGAATCTTGTTTAACCATGAGTCGCCGAGGCGCGGCGCGGAGTTTGTTACGCGAAAGATATCCCTAGCCGTGGCGGCAATCGCTAGGCAAGAGCAGCGCACGCTAACCCTCGGCAGTCTCGACGCACGTCGGGACTGGGGCTGGGCTCCTGAGTACGTCGACGTAATGCATCGCATGCTGCAGATGGATCGCCCCGAGGACTTTGTTGTTGGCACAGGAGTCGCGCATTCCGTGAAGGACTTTTGCCAGGCAGCATTCGAAGCGGCGGGCTTGGACTGGCGCGAACACGTTGTCCAGGACCCAGAACTAATGCGCCCTGCGGAGGTGTTCGACCTCCGAGCGGATAGTTCAAAGGCTCGCGAGTTGTTGAACTGGGAACCTTCGATGGACCTTAAGGACATTGCCTCGGCCATGGTACGGCACGACCTTGGCTTGAGCCAGGAAACCGCTGGTGGTCCAGTTTGGCCTAGAGGTTTGGCACGGTGAAGGAAGCTAACGGGCTAACCCCGATTTTTCTCCTCTCGCTGCCTCGGACGGGGTCGACCTTACTGCAACGCATTCTGATGACTCACCCACAGGTAGAGTCCATCGGGGAGCCCTGGCTCTTGCTACCAGTGGTCACCCTCCTCGGGGGACCAGGTGCGCGGGCCAGATACGGTCATCAAGTTGCGAGCGAAGCGGTTGCGGATTTGGTTCACGTAATGCCCGGGGGACGTGCAACGTTTAGAAGGCTACAGGCCGAATTTGTTACCGGAGTGTACGCATCCTTGCTTCGGAAGCCTGCAACGTTCTTTCTCGATAAGACACCCCGCTACTATTACATAGCCGAGGAAGTCGCCGAGATATTTCCCGATGCTCGTTTCATCGTGCTTCTGCGAAGCCCCCTCGGGGTCGTGGCTTCAAACATTGCCCTTCACGGCATGCGGGGAGTGCCTGTATATCAAGAGGATTGGATTCAAGGTTCTAAGCTCCTTGCCGCCGCGGCGACCTCGCTAGGATCCAGGGCCATCGTCGTACGTTTTGAGGATCTGCTGGACGATCCAGTTGCCATCGCGGGACGAGTGTGGAAGTTCCTGGACCTCACTTGGAGCAGCGAATTGATAAGCCAGTATCGCGAGCAAGACCTCCGAAATGACCGAGGCGACCCAATCGGGCCCCGCGTATACTCGGAGGTGTCGCGGGATCCCCTGACCAAGTGGAAGAATGAGCTCGCCGACGTTGTTCGCAGGAGGGTGGCTCAGCATGCCATCGCTCATTGGGACGAACTGTACCTTCAGCTGGGATCCTACTCCCGGCCCGAACTCTTGGTGCAACTCCAGGGGGCTACGAGGCGTGGGGGCCATAACACTCGGGATCTAGTGGACTACGTTGGCGGACAAGTTTGGCGGAATGGCGTACGGCCCTTGTTGAAAGGCTGGGAGGCAGGACGTTGGGACGACTAGGTGCTTTAGGCGAGGTGCGCCGATGCGCGTAACGCATTTCACCCCCGTCCGGACCCTGCCTGTGAGAATTGGGGGTGGAGAAACGTGGATCCTCAGCCTTTCTCGCGCGTTGTCGGCGCTGGGGACTCAGTCAGCAGTAGTGTACCCTGCAGATTCCTGGACCGAGACGGACAAGAACGGTGTGCGCCTTATCGGCGCGCCACCGCAGGACATTGCTAAGTGTGTCCAAGGGACCGACATACTGCACGCGTATCACTATTGGGATCCGGCTACGAGACGAGCGATTTTGAGAGCCAAGCTGTTGCGGAGACGTGTCGTTGTCACCGACCTGGGTGGTGGTTCGAGGGGCCCTAGTAGTTTGATTGATTTCAGAGGTCTCGTGGACGCCTTCGTGGCGATATCTGCGTTCTCGTTGGAACTCATGGCTGCGCGCGCCGGCAATGTGGTAATTGGGGGTGTCGATGCTAGCTGGTACGAGACCCCGCCCTGGAATGGCGGTAGCGACGTTGTTTACGTTGGCCGCGTCTTACCGCATAAGGGTGTAGATGTACTGGTGCGCGCTTGCCAGCATCAACGCCTCGTTGTGATCGGTCCGCATCCGGATCGCCAGTACGCTGAGTACTTGAGCGTACTGGCTAGTGAAGTCGGCACGGACCTTCAACTTACTGGTCCTGTCGACGACCGGGTAGTCAAAGATGCCGTTCGCTCCGCGAAATGCTTGGTGCTGCCGTCTGTCTATGTGGACTATCGAGGTAGGCATTACCGGATGCCCGAGCTTCTCGGGTTGGTTCTTCTTGAGGCTATGGCGGTTGGTTGCCCCGTGATCGGCACCGCGGTGGGCGGTATCCCTGAGATTGTTCACGACGGCGAGACTGGCCTACTCGTCCCACCTGGGGACGCAAGCGCTTTGGGGAGAGCCCTGAAGACTTTGGACGACGAAGCATTTGCGAAGCGGCTCGGTGCGAACGGCCGACAGTTTGCCCGGCGGTTCAGTTGGGATAGTGTCGCCCTTAAATGCCAGCAGGTCTATAATGAACTTTAGTCTCGATCGGCGAAGTGTGACCCTACTGGTCCAAGAGGCGTTAATAGCCGCCCTATCGTTCGCCGTCAATCTTGCCATCGCGCGTCTTGCGGGCGTTGACAGCCGGGGCCTCGTCGCTGTCGCGACCACGTTTGAGCCGCTGCTTACCGGCATCACTGCAGACCCCCTAGCCATGGTGGTCCTAACGCATACCAACGACCTTTCGATTGAGCAGTTGTTTGTGGCAGCGATGGACGTGGCCCTGCTCGGGGCGATCGTGTGCATCCTCGTCATTTTGGTTCTGTACCAGGGGGACCTTCTGCGTGGCTTAACGATCACGAGCCTGCTGTTCGTGCCGTTTGGTTCGTGGCTGAGTCTTCAGATTGCAAGCATGCAGCGCCGCGGTGAGTACGTCCGAGCGAACGCCATACGGATTTGGCAGCAGGTGCTGACTGTAGTGGGCGTTCTCGTCGCCGGCCTGCTGTGGCACGGCACCGCGGCTGTAGTGGCCACGACATCGGCCTATTGGGCTGTCTTAGTGGTTCTGGCCGTAGTTGTACCTAGGCCGGATTTCCGGCGACGAGGAAGGGGATGGCAAGGGTTGCACCTCTGGCGTGAGTCCGTGGTCAGCTTTGGCCTGATCGACAACATTCAACCGTTGGTCTACAGAACCTTGGTCTTCAAGGCAGGCGGGGCATACGCGTTGGGCCTAACAATGGTCACATTGAGTTTCACCCGTCCCGGCACGGTGATTGGACAGGCCCTTGCACCCGTCGCAGCTCGTGGCGAATTTCGCCGTAGCCTTTGGCGGACACTGATCCCGATGCTCATCGCGGCTGCAGTGGCGGTGCTAGTCGTTGAGCCTCTAGCCCTTCGGTGGGTCGGCGCCGGGGTCGGGTTCGGGTGGCCGCTCGGTCTCGTCACCGCAGGAGCGGGCACTGCGTCGGCGGTGGCGTCGATAGTGTCGGCCCGTTCCGCACGGCTGCGCGGCTATCGCCGGGCAAGTGTTGGCAAGGTTGGCGGGTTGGCGTTGCAAAGCGCCGCAGTCTTCCTCATGGCCGGTCTGGGAGCCGTCGGTTGGATTGGTGCTTGGGGTCTTATGCCTCTGTTCGTGACCGCAGCGACCGTGTAGCGGGGTGCGTATGCCGATTGCATTGGGTGGCCCCGGCCGAACCGCAGGTGCGCTTGGCATCGCGGTCTTGGCGGGCGTGTTGGCAAGTCTCTTGGGCGCGAGCCTGTTGCTTGCATTGTTGTTTGTCCTTTGCCTGGTCCCGGTGTTTGTGCGGTTGGCTGGTCGCATGGCGGACTGGCTGGCTGCTGACACGATTGTTGGAATCGGAACACTGGTGGCGTGTGCTGTTCGTCAGCTCATCGTAGGCAGTAGCGCCTTCAGCCCGATCCTCGGCTATCGCGTGCCTCTTGGGTCACAATGGCTCGAGGCGGCTGACTCTCTAATGATTGGCGGGCTCATAGCTTTCTACTGCGTGTACTACGCCGCCCGGCGGCTGCATTTCGGGGAAAGGCGTCAGGCATCCGATGGCCGCTCCGAACCGTGGGCCGTTGTACTCGCGGCGTTCTGCGTTCTTGCTAGCGGGTTTGCGATAGTCACGATCGCCAGACAGCAAGGCGGGGTAGTGACCTTCCTCTTCAATATCAGCCAAGCGCGGGTCACGGCTTCCCAAGGGAATGGCATTCTCCTGACCATCGTCGCGATGGCGCCGATCAGTGTCGCCTTCGCATACGAGAGAGGCCTGCGAGGCCGGGCGCTGTGGGTGCTAACCATTGTGTCAGGCGCGTTGCTTCTGGCCTTGGGCTCGCGTTCATCAGTGATTATGCTGGTCGTTCTCATGTTCGTGGTCACGTACAGACGCAATGGGCCGCGCGCGGCCCTAAGGATGGCCTTCGCTCTAGCGTTACCCTCCATTGCGTTTGTGGGGCTCGTGCCGATCGTGAGAGAAGTCACGTATTGGCACGACCAAGGGCTGAACTGGGCGGCGGCCTGGACCGCTGCCCAGCGCGACAGTGGTGGCCTTCTGACCTCAGCATCCAATACCGGATTCGACTCGCTTGACGGACTAGTATTGTTCATGCAGCAGATTCCAAGTCACTTCGGTTTTACCTATGGGTATGAAACGTTCATATTGCCGGTGGAGTACCTTATACCGCGGTTTGTGTGGCCGAGCAAGCCAGCCGTTCTCGATAACTTAATCGCTCACACCGTACTTGGGTGGGAGCAGAGCGGAACCTACGCATCCATCTTTGGCCTTTGGTGGATGGCGTTGGGAGTTGTAGGTGTAGTTTGCGGAATGGCCCTGTTCGGCGCGTGGAGCGCTGTCTGGGACAACTGGGGATCGACCAAGGGAACAACGACGCTCTATGCACTTGTGCTGTATTTCGCGGCCCGGCTGACGGTTTCAGGAGGGAGCCTGGACGTGCTGGGGTTTGAGGAGAATCTCTTGGCGTTTGCTGCCGTTTGGATACTTTGGCTCTTGCTGGGCGCACTGTGGCGAAGCGGGATGAGTTTGGGCCGAGCTTCGGATCGCCGGTGGGGCTGATGTTCAGTGCGCTTATGGTTACCCCCGCCAAACAGGGGGGCGTGTATGAGGTTGCCGTGGCCGTGGCGCAGCGTTTGGAACGCACCGGCCGTTGGCGCGTCACGATCGCGGGTCAGGCGGAGAGGCTGTCGGACCGTCTTTGGCCGAGAGGGCTGGAGGCCACGAGTCTTGCCTCAGCGTACGATGCCGTCGTCTATCACGGCCGGTCGCTCGCACTTGCGCCAAGGTTGCGGCACCTAAGTAGGGTTCACGTGGCCTACTGGCACGGGACCGAAGTCGGAATGCTCCGCGCCATTTTCGGCGCTCTTCCGCACCTGCGTGTGGATGACGCGCTAAAGGCCGTTGGAATCACGACTGTGGATTGGCTCGGTGTGCGTCGCGGGTTAGCTTGCTGTTCGGCCTCCATTGTGGTCGGTGCCGATGTAGCACGGGAGGTCAGACGGCTAACGTCAGCGCCCGTCCTGGAACTGCCAAACTACGCGCTCGTCGAGGGCGGCGCTCAGGGGCGGTGCTCGGATAGATCCAACCCAGGTGCCTTGAAACTCGTCGTGGTGGGCGGCATCGGCTGGCGGAAGGGCGTTAGATTTCTTTCAAAGGCCTTGAACCGAGCACGGGACCGCGTGGACGTAACAATTGTTGGATACCCCGACGAATCCCAGAAGAGGCTCGCCAATGGCTGTACCATTACGACATTGCGGTGGGTTCCTGAGGAACACGTGACTGAAGTCTTGCAGACGCAGGACGTGTTTGTTATGTGTAGCATCTACGAGGGGATGTCTCTAAGTCTCATTCGCGCCGTCGAGTTGGGTATGCCCTGCATCGTCCCTGGTGTCAACGGCGTTCGAGATCTGATCGGCCCTGAAAACGGTTGGATCTACCGTGTTGGGGACGTGGATGGTTTCGTGAATGCCGTTGCGACTGCGAACCGTAGACGGACCGAGTTGACTGCAATGGGCGCGGCAGGGCGTGAAGAGTTGCTGAGGAAGCGGGCAGTAGCCCCGACGGTCGAGCACGTAGTCGAGGCGCTTATGTCCAGAGCACAATGAAGAAGATCTCCCTGATCATCGCGACCAAGGGCCGAACAACGGAGCTCGTTAGGTGTCTCGATTCCCTGTTGGCGCAGTCGTATGGAGCCTGGGAAGCTATCGTTGTTGACCAAAACGAAGAGAACAGGCTCGAGGACATCGTGCGGAGGTATTCGAGTGTTGCCGACGTGCGTCATCTTCGCACGTCGCCTGGGCTGTCCAGGGCGAGGAATGCTGGCCTTGCCGTCGCACGCTACCCTTTGGTCGGCTTCCCTGACGATGATAGCTGGTATGATCCAGCGTGTCTTGCGCGCGTTAGTGCCGCCTTGGAGGATGAGGCGTTCGCGGGTGTGACGTTCGAAGCACAAAACGGACATGGGGTGCGGGTCGGTCCGGCGTGGCTACCTGCGAAAGAGGTAAGCCGTCGCAACGTGTGGAGGACGGCCATTTCTTATACGACCTTTCTAACGCGTGAGCTGGTGGTTCGGGTGGGACTGTTTGATGAGGCTCTGGGCTTGGGGAGCGGTACACCGTGGGGGAGCGGCGAGGAAACCGACTTGCTGCTCAGGTGCCTGGCTGACGGGGCAAGGATTCGGCACCTTGACGAGGCGCTCGCGTTTCACCCGTCCGGGGTGCGTGGCTGGGCCAAGGGGTATTCCTACGGACGGGGAATGGGGCGTGTGCTGAAAAAGCATCACTATTCACTGCCGTTTAGGTCGTGGCAGATTGCGCGCGGTGGCGGAGGTGCGATGCTGAGTGTGATTCGGCGGGATTGGAGTGGCGTGAGTTACTACGCAGGCTCGGTAGTCGGTCGGATCGTCGGCTAGGTTGGCCATTGGGCCAGCAGGCCGCCGTCTAGCGTCCCGACGCTGGACGCCTCGGAGAGCTCAGCCACGGGAGCGCCGCGGAGAGGGCACGTGGGATTGTGAGCGTCGCCGACTGGAAGGTGTACAGACCCTGCCGCTCCGTCCATACGATGGGGAGAACGCCCTCACCCCTCGGACCCTGTTAAACCCAAGTCGGGTAGACGACGCCACCACCGCTGTCAGTCGGTGGTGGCGCGTTCGCGTCATCGTTTTTTGGGCGAGACCGGGGCACCACGTGCGAGTGGCCGTGCGTAAAGCTAGGTCCAACGGGTCGTTGGGGCCGATGACCAGCTGCTAGCCGGGGCTTCGTAGTTCCGCGCTACAGTTCCGTGGCGTGGCCCTCGATGTCGTCGAGGATGGGATGGCGCGACGCGGCCACCCGGAGATGACGGTCTGGGGCTGTGTACAGCTGTGTGGTCCGCACGCTCGTCGGGCTGTGACCGAGGACGGCTTGTGCGTGGGCGGGTGAAGTGAAGTCGCGGATTCCACGACTGGCGGCGTGGCGCAGTGTGTGAGGGGTCATGGTGTAGTTGAGTCCGGCCATTCGCCCGACCGTCGCTACGTGGATCTGAAACCACCGGTCATGCATGGGCACGCGCCCGAGGGGCGCGACATGAACGAAGACGCGACCCTCGCTTGCCTTGA
The DNA here is from genome assembly GCA_021791995.1 of Bacillota bacterium. Taxonomy (GTDB): domain Bacteria; phylum Bacillota; class Sulfobacillia; order RBS10-35; family JAJYVN01; genus JAJYVN01. Next base: position 3,785 of record JAJYVN010000021.1, on the reverse strand, counting down.
TGCACGAGGTGCGCCGTCTTGGGTGGCAACGGTAGTCGTACAGCGCAGCGCGTGCCCAAGGGGGCAGGGGGATGACCCTGCCGCGCTTTCGCCACGTGGCCCGGTCGAGCTTGATCCCGCCTGCGTCCAAGTCGATCTCCGACCACGTGAGACCCCCGTTTCCGCACATCTCGTGGGCGATTTCTCCCCCCAGCTAGCGGACCGCGGAGGCGGTTCAGGTGGGGTCTGACGGGCGAAGGATGGCCTGGATCGCTTGTGCGGAGACGTGATGCATATCGTTGACGATCTGGTGCAGGCGACGACCGTTGGCCAGCCAGTCGCTGTAGCGTTTGGCATCGGCCTCGGAGATGCGTAAGGTGGTGGTCTTGCCCGCGACCTTGCGGGTGAGCTGATAGTACGGTCCGTGCGGGCGCGGCGGGTCCGCTTGGCAGCGGCAGCCGGGCCTTCCGCATGCGGTGAAGCGCTGCACGATGGAGCCGGTGGTCACCCAGCCCAGGTCGTTGACCTGGGCCGCGAGGCTACGGTAGTGGCGTAGGTAGGCATCGAGCGAGTCGGTCAAGGGGCACCTCCAAGATCTACTTGTCACCGAATCGGACAGTATGCATACTGTCCGATAGGAGGTGTCTTGTCAAGGAGGCGCCGACGACATGGCCGATCCCCCGTACCAGCTTCGCACGGACGTTCTTGGCGCGTTGCCGATCATTCAGCACTTCGTCTCTCGCCTCGGCATCGACGATCACTTGGCACGATGGGTGCGGGCGGGTGACGCCTCGACCCGGCTGTCGGTCGCCAAGGTCCTCGGCGTGGTGCTGCGCTGCCTGTGCTTACGGCGTGAGCCCCTGTACGCCCTGGCCGAGTGGGCAGCTCCCTACGACCCCGCGCTGATCGGCCTTGCGCCTACACAGCGAGAGATCCTGAACGATGACCGCGTGGCCAGAGCGCTCGACCGACTGTTCGACGCCGATCGGGCCTCGATGCTGACCGAGCTCATGGTCTCCATGATCGCCACCTTCCAGATCGACTGCCGCCAGCTGCACAACGACTCGACCACCGTCACCTTCACCGGCGCGTACCCGCACGCCACGGGTCAGACGCGAGGCGGCAAGGCCACGCCCCTCATCACCTTCGGCCACAACAAAGATCACAGGCCCGACCTCAAGCAACTGCTATGGATCCTTACCGTCTCGGCCGATGGCGCCGTGCCCTTGGCCTACCGCACCGAACCGGGCAACACCACCGATGATCCGACCCACATCCCGACCTGGGACGGCCTGGTCCAGCTCCTGGGCAAGGCCGGATTCCTCTATGTAGCCGATAGCAAGCTGTGCTCGAGGCCGGCCATGGATCACATCGCCAGCCGGGGAGGGCGCTTCCTCACGGTTCTGCCCAGAACCCGGCGCGAGGATGCCGAGTTTCGCGCCTGGATCGTCAGCCATGTCCCCGACTGGCAAGAGGTCGACCGCCGCCCGGGCCGCCATGAAGACGATCCCCCCTCCGTCTACTGGGCGTTCGCCTGGCCTCAGCCCTCCGAGGAAGGATACCGTCTCGTGTGGCTGCGCTCCTCACAGAAGATGGTGCAGGACGCCGTTCGCCGTGCCGACTGGTTTTGACCACCAGAGACGGAGCCAGTGCGATCACGAGAAACGGAGCCGTGCACCTGGTAGCAACTCCCTGCGCGTACGCCCGAAAGGGCCATCGCCCACCTCACGGTGATGAGGCCACGGTGGACGCCTAGATGCGATGCGGCATCCGGACGTGAGCCCACCCGCAATGTACCCGGCGGCGGGCCTCGATCCCGCCAATGGGGCTAGCCCCGCCGGCCACGGCCACGAGAGAAACCCTCGTCTGAAGCGTCGTGAATTTCGACCTCCCACAAGATCGAGGCTGGGAGGATGGCATCGGGAGCCCGCCCTGACTCCTGGCGTGCTCCTCGGGTCGCCGAGTCGGCGGCTATAGAGGTATAAGCCGACCGACCATGATGCCCGGCGTACAGAGGGAGCCTAAAGTCGGCACAAAGGGCGCGCAGGAGAACACCAGGGAACATCGACCGTCGGCCCGCAAGGGCTGGGGCCGCCTCGCCTGACGTGGCGGTCGATGGGCGGAGGTCCCGTAGTAGTCCGAGGGCGGGAGAGCCGTCCACATGGCGAAGGGGACCAGGTTCCAGGCTCCGAGCATGGCGACCGAAAGGAGCCCAGATGCATGGGCCAGGAGGCGGCGACCGACCCCAGAAGGGACGGAAGACAAGCCTTCGTCAATCGCAAGCAGACGAGCCTGCATCGATTCAGCGTGGAAGGCGCCACGATCTCAAACGTCTACCAACTCCTCGGCACCCCCGCCTGGATACGGTCGGCCCTGGACAACGTCCTCGCACGGCCCGGCAGCGACTCGGCCGGCGTGGACGGCAAGACCCGGGCGGACTACCGGACGGAGGCGGCCAAGGAGGAACTGACCGGCGAGATTGTGGCCGAGGTTCGGTCCAAGGCGTACCGCCCCACACCCGTGAGGCGGGTGTTCATCCCCAAGGCCCCCGACCCCGCGAAATTGCGGCCGCTGGGCATCGCTACCATAAAGGACCGGGTGGTCCAAGAGGCCGTGCGGATGATCCTGGAGCCCATCTACGAGCCCAAGTTTCACCCGCACTCCTACGGCTTCCGGCCCTTCCGCAACGCACACCACGCCCTCTACCGCATCCACTTTCTAGCCTCCCGACCGGGAACGCCATACGAGTGGGTGATCGAGGGGGACATTCACGACTGCTTCGGTTCGATCGACCACACGGTCCTGCTCCGGCTACTGAGGCGCACCATCGACGACCGACCGCTCCTCAAGGTGATGCAACTCATGCTGCAGGCCGGCGCGATGGAGGAACTTCGGTTCGTCCCCAGCGACACCGGCACTCCGCAGGGATCGGGGGTATCCCCGCTCTGGGCAAACATCTACCTTACGGAACTCGATCGCTTTGTGGCGCAGAAGTACGCCGACCTCCGGCCGGGCGCCAAGAGCCGTGCCGGAAAAGACGGGGCTCCGCCGCCATGCGAGATTGTTCGCTATGCGGACGACTGTGCGGCACGAACGCGAAGGGCTGCCTAAACAGCGTGACGCGGTGCCATTCCAGAGATGAGGGTAGGCCCCTCGGGATCGCCTTGCAGGAGGAGGTCTCAAACCACCGTGAGCGGCTGAGGACAACACCGAGGTCGTGAGCGTCACGGAAAAGGCGGGCTTGACCCGTCAGGTGCGTGCCTTGGAGCTGAACACCCGTGAACCGCTGACAACGTGTCGAAAGCGTAGGGACGTCACCAAAACCGGGGGGTAGTCGTTAACCCGGGACGAGTCTGGCGGGCGCCTGCTGACTGGCCAGATGGTGACCGGCATGAAGGCGGCAGGAACAAGGCACAGGCTCTGGTGTGGAACGTGCGAACCTGCGCGTCGATGCCAAGGGAGGGCCACAAGCGGAAGACCCGCGAGGGCCGAAACCGATGCGGCGTGCAGGGACGGATGCGCTCGTAGTAGCGATGAGGCTTCGTAACGGGAGCGAAGCGAAGGGGCGCACTTATCCCAGGGCGACCACGGTCAACCGAAAGGGAGGAGCCGGTGGATACACCCAAACCGTATGACATTCCCAAGAAGTTGGTCCTGGAAGCCTTCCATCGTGTGAAGGAAAACCGGGGGGCAGCCGGGGTCGATGGTCAGAGCATTGAGGCGTTCGAGGCCGACCTCAAAGACAACCTGTACAAGGTCTGGAACCGCATGTCGTCCGGGAGTTACTTCCCGTCGCCCGTGAAAGC
>JAJYVN010000334.1 GCA_021791995.1 Bacillota bacterium | reverse complement strand
TGCGTCGGCTGCCAAACCGCCGGCGGTGCGTCGCCACCACGGCGCCGTCTGGGCTGAGCACCCGGAGGGTGTACGCCCCCACCTGGAGGGTCACCGTCTGGCGTGTGTCTAGTCAAGAGGAAATCCCCATTGTGGCCAAAAAAATTCCCCAGGGTCGTGGGGAATTTTGTGTTCCAGATTTGGAAGGGTGTGCCATGACTCCGGAATGGCAGAAGACCCCCGAGGGTTGCCCTCGGGGGTTGGGGTTAAGGATGGCGGGGTAAGTGGTGGCGCCAGTAGGGTGAGAGCCGATAGGCATAGCGCTGATGGCCGAGTTCCCCCTCCACGACAAGTCGGGATAACCTCACAAGGGGCCCCCAGCATTCCCAGAGCGTGGATAGGGGTTGATGGAGATCCGTTGGCCAGACACCATACCAGGCTCGGGCACAGTCCCCGCAATAGACTGCGCCCGTCTGGGGCGACCCCCGGTGGCCGTGCCGCCAGTCGTCCCGCGACGGAAACGTCGCGACCAAGCAATAAGGGGTGGTCACACGTCGGCGACAGCCATGACAGCGGAGGTTGGGATGAGCGGGGACCACCCAGAGACCGGTCCATGGCTGCACGACCGTGCAACGTCGCCGCCGTGGCGCCCAGCGCTGAAAGCGGCTGTTACAACGAGACATCATCATTACCGCTCCTTCATCAAGGCATGCTGCATGCGATAGCTTTCGCCTTCGAAGAGCACCAAGTGCCCATGGTGCGCCAGCCGGTCAATCATGGCGGCCGTCATCTGATCGTCGGTAAATACGGCGCCCCACTTGGAAAACTCCAAGTTTGTCGTCAGAATGAGGCTCCGCGTTTCATCACGGTCGGCCACGACACGAAACAGCAGTTGGGCGCCTTCCCGGTCAATCGGAAGATAACCCCACTCATCGAGGATCAGCAGGTCCGTGCGTTGTAGTTCCATGAAGGCGCGCTCCAAGGTCCCCGCCTTGAGCGCTTCGGTGAGCCGCACCACCAAGCCGGTCACCGTCATAAAGCGGACGCTTTGGCCGCGCTCACAGGCGGCCATCCCGAGCGCGGTCCCCAAGTGGGTTTTCCCTAAGCCGACGCCGCCGAAAAAGACGAGATTTCGGTGGTCCCGAATAAAGGTGCCCTGTTCGAGATCCTCCCAGGTCAATGTGCTCGGCAACTGAACGACCCGGCGATCAAAGTCGGCCAAGGTCTTGTGCGCCGGGAACCCGGCGCGGGACAACAGGCGGGCACGGCGCCCCACCTCGCGATTGGCCACTTCCGCCGCCATGACATCCTCCAGGAAGACTTCTTGCATCGGGGTGGCCGCCTCACAGAGCGCCACCGCCGTTTGACTCCACGACAGCCGTTTACAATAGCTGGCGATGCGCTCGCGCCGCTCGCGGCGCGCTTTGGGGAGAATCATCGGGCGACCCTCCCTTCGAGTAAGGCATCATAGCGGCGGAGATCCACGACGTTTGACGTCCCGACGGGAGCCAGGGCTTGGCGCCGCCCCACGGCGACAATGTCCGCGGTCTGGATGCGCCCAGCCACGACGGCTTCTTCCAGGGCCCGGACGGCGTGGTCGAACCCCCACCGATCGGCACATTGGGCCAGTCCCTCCAGGGCGGCATGGAGGTCCGCGCGCGCCACCTGGTCTAAGGCGATCCGAATCGATTCCGGCAGACCGGATCGTAGGGGGCTGTTACGCCAAGCGCCGGGTCTTTGCGCCACCCGATGGACCGTGGTACGGTAATCCGTGGAGTCAGACCGTTCCGCGCCATAGACGCGATGATGGCACGTCAGAAGGCGGCCGTCGGCCGCCAGAGGTTCCACCGTATGGGCCCCGACCCGGACAATGATCGCTTGCTCGGCACACTCGGGCGCGGAGGAATACCAATGTTGGCCCTCCAGACAAAACCGTCCTTGGCGATCGGTCCGCACTGGGGTATAGCGGTACGGCGCGAAGGCCTGCGGGGGGAGAGCCCGCAGTGCCTCGCGGTCGTCCGCAAAGAGCGTGGCGACCGCGGGCCCCTTCTTGTAGTGGCGGCGCGCCCAATGCTGTTCACTCTGCGTCACGAGGGCCGCATTGAACGTGAGCAAATCCGGCACGTCGGGGACGGGCACTAGCAAATTCCGGCGGAAATAGCCCACCTTGTTCTCGACGTTACCCTTCTCATGCCCAGCATAGGGATTACAGAAGGTGGTCTCAAACCCATAGTGCGCCTGGAATCGCGCAAACAAGTCCGGCATTCGCACCCGCTCGCCAATACGCCGCCCAACCCCGCTGGCATGGTCAAAGACCATCCGCTGCGGGGCGCCGTCCATGTGCTGAAACAGGTCGACCAGGCCGTGGACGACGCATGCGGCGTTCTCGCCCCGGAACAGCTGTAAATAGCCGGCGTTGCTGTATGGGAAGGTGAGACACAAGGCATGCATGCGCACGATGGTACCCTGCTCGATGATATCGGCTTGCCCGAAATCCACTTGCGCTTCCCCGGGGTGCCACTCCAACTGCAGGGTGCCCGTCGTCGGCGCCGCGCGGCGCCGGGCCTGGACATAACGACTCACGGTGCGGTAGGACACCGCTCGTTCCGGACATGCCTCGCCCAATCGGTCAAAAATACGCTGGGCGGTGTGCCGTTGCTTATACCACTGGTGGGTGTCCTCCTCCAGCCATGCATCAATTGTGGCTTTATACGGATCAAGTTTCGACGCCCGAGTGCGTTTCGCGGGCATGGTGGGAGAAAAGTCCGTCTGCTGCAAATATTGCCGGACGGTCTTGCGGTCGCAATCGAGTGCCTCGGCAATCGCTGAGACGCCGTAGCCCTGGGCTTGCAGCACCTTGATCTGCTGAATTATCGACATGCTAAGCATCCTTCCTCAGGTTCCTCCTCTCGGGTGGGGTTCACAGACCCCCTGCTGACCATCCGAGAAGGGCGAGGACAGTGGCAATTCTTAATGACCATTTTGGGGAATTCTTAATGGCCAAACTGTCCGTTTCTAGTTGGCCATATACACGATGCCAAAGCCGCAACCTAGGCCGCGGCCCACTGGCAGGCCCTCGGCGCAGTGGTGGAGCGGGCGAACGCGGCCGAGTGCTGGGCTTCGGAACACACCGGCATCATCGGCTGATCGTGTATCGTAGCAGTACGCCGGATCGGTGCCCCCGCCCCGCCCTCGACCCTCAGATTCCGCAACACTCGCAGGCGCTGGAGCCATCGGCGCGCCCCCTGGCACACCGGGCTGTTGCCTCTGAAACC
>JAJYVN010000333.1 GCA_021791995.1 Bacillota bacterium | reverse complement strand
TCCCTGGGCCATGCCCTCCTCCTTGGCACCAATCCCTCCGGCGACACCCGCCTGCTGTTCAAAGGCCGTCACAGCCGATGCCGCGTCGGTGAAGGCCAGAGAGGCCGTGGTGGTATGGGAGGTCAGGGCTTTGATATATGGGTCCACGATGGACTGCGCCGCTTGGTCGTCATACCGGTAATACACCTCTGGCAGAGCATACCCCTTGACGGCCGCGTCCACCCACCAGGACATCCCCGTCCCCTTCAGCGACGGGGCCACCTGCTCCATCGTCGCTGCCCACTCCTCCCAGAGCGAGACAAGGGTGGGAGGGGTACCGGTGGTCTGCGTCGCAAAGCGCTGCCATGCCGGCTCTGCCGTGGCCCACTTCAAAAGGCTCCACGCCGCGTCGGGATGACGGGTGTTGATATTGATCCCGTAGAAATCACTCGTGCCCATGGTCGTCCGACCGGCAGGGAAGATGGGAAACGGCCAAAAACCCCACTTTAACCCCTGGAGAATCTCGGCAGCGTTCAGCGCTGCCCCACCCCATACCTCAAGCATTCCAACGCTACCTGAGACGAGATCCTGCATCCCCTGAGCGGCATTGGCGTAATTTCGCGTAATCGCAAGGCCTGGCCAGAGAAGCTCCTCATACAACCACTGGCCTGCAGCGATCGATCCTTGTTTGTTGAGGTAACTCACCGTACCGGTCGAATCCGTGAGGGCACCACCGAAGGCTTTGAGAATATACGTGTTCGGACCGATCTCATTGGGGCTCCACTGCAGGGTAGCCCCGTACCGCCCGCCACCCGTGGCCCCTGGACCCTGATACAGGGATTGACAGACAGAGACAAACTCAGTTGCGGTCCAGTCTGTGGACGGATACGGCAGGCCGAGGTTATCGAACAATGACATGTTCACGATATAGATGAATGGGCTGAAGTAGTCGCCGAGCATGAAGAGCCCCTGTGGACTCTGAAACGACTGCAACTGCCCCTGGGACCAGATCGATGTGTCGATGCCATCCTGCTTCAGGTATCCGTCCAAGGGCAACAGCAGATTGCTCTCCCAATACGGGGGACAGTAATTGTCGTGAATGATGTCGTCGCCACCACCTCCGATAATCGCCGGCACGTTGCTGGCAAACTCGGTGGCAGTAATCGTTACCTCCACTCCCGGATTGGCGGCGAGAAACGGTTCAAGCCCCCGCTGCGCCAACTCTGAAGAAGTCAGGCTATTCCCACCCGCTGCTGCTGGAATGCCAACTGCCTGGAACGTGAGTGCGATCTTGGCATGAGCAGAGGCAGGGCGCGCGAAGCCGCACCCGGACACCACCGCCATGGTCGCGGCTGCACCACCCGCCAGTCCCAGGAACGCTCGTCGACTCATGGGTCGTGCGTGCTCGGCCATCTTCATCCGCTCGTCCCTCCCTCGGTACCCTCAACGCGGGAACTCGCCCCTGTCGGCGTGTGGCCCTTGATCCACCTCCTGGATGGCTGGCACCTCTCACGAAACACCGTCAACCCCGTCCATTGTGAAACGAGGCTGCGTTGACCCACACATCTCCGGATCGCCGCAATCCATGACGAACGTTGGGTCTGCCCTTTCCCTGAACGGAAATCACGCGAGCGGAGTCCTGGCACACGCGAATGCCTGGGCGGGAACCAGATCGGCCAGCGGTGGGCCTCCTGCCGTGCGCACACAATCCATTGGCTTTCCTGGATAAGCTCAGGGAGATGAAAGAGGGGAGTGCAGCGGACCTTGGTCATATCGGCGGAGGTTCCACAATAATCCGTGGTCGGTATCCAACCGTCCGCTACGTGTGTTCGCGGAGCGCTGTCACGCGGCCACCGCGCGCATGAACGGCTGTGCACCACCCATCTGTGGTTGATGCAGAGGACCTTTCCAGCGTACCGTGCCATCATGGGGCGGACCTCCCCAAGCGGTCACATAGCCGGCATCCATGCAACGATCTGTGCAGCACAGTCTGCGGGGCGTTCCATCGCATCTAAATCAACGGTCTCCGCGAACGAACCCTTTCCCTCTAAGCCCTCCGTGCTATAGGGTACCGGAAGTAACGTAACCGGTTACGAAGATGCCGGAGCGAAACTCGGGTGTTCTTCTGCAAGCTGTCCGCATCTCCTTCTGTGGGTCTGGAACACATCCCCGCGCTCGATTCTGGTAGCAGGGACGACGCGGGACCATGTGGCCAGGAGTGAGCACATGCGGTCGCGGATACGCGAAGCATTGGTGGTACGCTTGTCTGCGATGGTCCGATCCACCGCTCCGATCCACCGCTCCGATTCAACCGTTCCCTGTTCCCACGAGGCCCTCCCGTCAGATGTGGACCTCCATCCGGGCGCACCCGTACCGGAATCGTGGTATGCCCACCAAGACTCACTCGTCCATGGCCTTCCGCTCAGTCTCCACCGTTTCCAACCACGTTTCCAGCTACTGCTGGAGCTTGGGCACTCGCAAAGGCTGCTGTATCGCGAGATCATTCTGCTCGTATGGATCGTGCGCGAGATCGAAGAGCATCGGCACCGGAGGAGAAGGGAGCACGCCGGTCGGTGGCGGCGCCCGCCGAATATCGCTGAAAGCGCCCGATTCGTACTTCAGGCGTCGGTCCATTGCCGCGTTCTCGGGATCCCCCGCATGACCTCCTGGATCACCGGCCGTACCAGTTTCCCGTCGCCGCCGCGGACAGCCGCATTGAACGTGTCAACTCGGGTGTATACCGATTCCACTGCCAGAAACGCATTAGGGTCGAGCCAGGCGCTTCCCCGTGGTGCACCGCAAAAACCGACCGACCATCCAAAGGGTTACCCGGATCCGTCCGCCGTCCAACTGCGTCCAACAAGGTTGGCAGCCAGTCGGCAAAGCGAAGGAACGTGTGTAACTGCTTCGCGCAACGCGGCAATCCGCCGGGCCAGCGCGGGATCGCTGGTACAAGGATGAGCGGTCACGGAAAGTCATGGCCGTTGATAGCGAAGATCTGAGGGCAACACCCGTCGGGTTTAGCACTCCAGCCTTTGCCGCAAATGAAGTAAGCGTTCAAGGGGGGGCGGGAGCGGGGCTGAGCGAGCTGCTTCCAGAGGTGGAGGGGGCTGGACAGCGGACGATCGGTAGGATATAGTGCGGTGCATGCTAGGTCTGCCCTTTGCCCACAAGTGAGGGCTGGACAAACGGCACCGTAGCGGTTAACGTGTGGGCATGACAATAACGAAGAGCATCTTGCACCGACTTTCCCAAACGGACGCGCTCGATCTCGTGCGCCAGT
>JAJYVN010000332.1 GCA_021791995.1 Bacillota bacterium | reverse complement strand
GACTCTACCGAACACGGTCTACCCGGGCAGCACACCTGCATCGCGCCCTGTGCCTCCCTGTCGCCGTTGGCCCCCGACCCCGGCATGAACATCCGTTATGGGTAACGGTAAGCACAAAAGGGGCAATGTCTCGTGCCCCAAGTCGCTCCGCACCAGCATTCGGTACGATGCGCCTTCGGTGAAGGTCCATCTGGTCAAAGGCTACGCGACGCTGGCGTCCGTTGCCCGACGATAGCGTGGCGCTGTCGATTACGACGGTAGTTGACGGTATGCACCTGCCGAAGCGGATGGTCGAACGGATCGGCTCCCAAAGAGCCCCTTGCGTGGGCCCGATAATGACAGGGTGCAAATTGCCGGGTGGACACCCACAGCACGAGGTTGCTATACACACTTGCCACCAACACGGATCAGGCAAGAGCTTCTCGCTGCGGCTGAAACCCGCAACGGGGCGGACGTGCAGGAAAGTGCAATACCCGCACGAACGTGGTAGCCATGGGGAATTCCGCGCGCCCTCTGATCCAGCCTCCATCGTTGGAAGCCGGTGCCCTGATCGGTGTCTTGGGGTACCCAGACGATGCACTGTTCGATGCCGGGCTTGAGGGACTGCGGGCGTATGGGTACCAGCCTATCACGGCCGACATCCCGCTCCCACTGACAGGTGAGTCTTCCCAGGCCAAACGCCTTGCTGAGGCACTTCATCGCTTCCTACTACAGCCTGGGATTGGTGCGGTACTCTTCCCAACTGGCTCCGCTGACTGGCCGGACGGCTGGGCGCAACTTGTTCCGTTCCTCGACTTTGACCTAATCGCAAACAACCCCCGCATCCTGTGCGGCTTCAGCGGCGCGGCATCGGTGCTTTTGGCCGTATCTGCCCGTACCGGCATGATCACCTTTTACGGTCCGATGATTAGCGAGCAGTGGGCAGAAGGGACTGTCATGTGGGCGTTCACTAGGGAATCCTTTCTCCGGGCTACATCGCCAAATGCTATCGGGCCACTTGTGCCATCGCCGGAATGGTCCGAAGAGCTATTGGTGCCCAGGGCCAATCTCTGTCGGAGACACATTCATCCAAATCCAGGTTGGGAATGGATCGCTCCTGGAACGGGCGATGGCCCCCTGGTAGGCGGGTGCCTGACAACGCTCGCATCTATGGCGGTCAACGGATGGCTGCCCCCTACCGACGGCGCAGTACTCTTCTGGGAGGACGTCTTTCTGGATGGGGACGGTGTCTCCATCATGGATGCGGCGCTACAGACCCTGAAGGCCACCGGCGTGCTGGACCACCTGGCGGGCATGTTGATCGGTCGGTTCCACCCGCAGTTTGTGCCGGACGGTTTTGAGGTGGCGGAACACATACGGCGCCTATGGACACCGACCTGCCCCATCGTCGCCGCGCTAGACTTCGGGCATACGAATCCGATCGTGACGTTGCCCATCGGGGTGCGTACGCATATCGACGCAACGGTAGGCACCGTAGACATCACCCAGGCTGCCACTGCGTCTCCCCTGCCTGCTTTCCCGACGTAAAGGTCACTGAAGGAATCACAGCCACCCATCGGTCGTCACGGATTACGGGAACACTCCGCAAGCGAGCCATTGTAGGGATGTCACCCTCCATCCCGCAGGTGGGTGATGTCCGGGATGACAGTACTCCATATTTTCCCTCCATCGTTCGTATGCGCAAGAAACGCCGGGTCGGTGGGACCTTGAAGGTTATTTCGAACGCCAACCACCCAGGCTTGCGTTGCGCTGATCGGGGCAATGTTCTGCGGTGACCAATAACCGGACGGTCCCCTGATCGCCCACTGCACCCCGCCGTCGGTTGTAACCCCAACGGCTCCCGACGTAGCGGCGCCACCCCGGAACGTGATCCATCCCACCTCGGGGCTGATGAACAGGGAACGCGCCATAAACCCGCCCGCGTCCCCTGTGAGACTGGCTGTCCAATGCGATTGCGACTGTATTTCCGTCCACGTAGCGCCGCCATTGGTTGTCTGGTACAGGGATGCCCAGCAACCACCCATCGCACACTCACTCTGATTCGTCACATAGGCCCACCCGTCCGTGCCGTTCCACATGTCGACGCCGCTTCCGCCCGCGTCACCAAGCTCGATGCTCCATTGCTCGACCCAGTGCGCCCCACCATCCGTTGTGACGAAAATGCCAACCTGCCCGGTCACCGGTGGCAAAAGCGGGTTCGCCTCTCGTGCCTTCGCTAGGCCTGACACACACGATTGGCCCACGAGCCACCCCCGGCTTGCGGAGACAAACTGAAACCCATACGAGCCCATCGGCACGGGCGCCCCTTGCACCGGTGTCCATGTCCGGCCTCCGTCCGTGGTTTTCAGGAACGCCGCACACTGGTTAAACGAGCCCTGCGTCGACGCAAATCCTAGGGTGGGCGAAACAAACTGGACTTCGTCGAGCGCCGTTTGCGACTGATACACGGTGTGCCAACTCGCTCCGCCATCGGTCGTCGCCATCAGAACGTAGCGGCAGTTCGTTCCGCAGACGGCCGGACCGCTTCCACTTAACCAACCGTCGTTCGCATTCAGGAATGTCATCGCGCCAGCCACCATGCTCGGTAGGACCGTCTCGGTCCACGTCTTCCCACCGTCCGTCGTCTTCAGCGCAAAGGCAGGGCAACCGACTGTGGCACAGGTGTACCCATCCACCCACCCCAGTTGTGGACCCAGGAACACCACGTCTCCGTACTGAGGAACGTAGGGACTTGGCTGCTCTGCCTGGGCCCGCGTCGATGATCTTGCACGTAACGTTGCGGACGAGGCAGAGTGCACCAAAGAGCTAGAAGACTTCTGCGTCGGCGCCTCGGCACGACAGGCGGTCAACATCAGGGCGGCGACAAGCACCATCGCCCCACCGACGCGAAAAGGCCCCGTGAATCGGAACTCGGTCGGAAGCCTGAACATCCCGTTCCGCCTCCCGCTCCAACCCGTGGCGACCTGCCCCCCATCGAACCACATCATCCCTCCACATACTAGGGCTGGATCGTAGCACCCCGCAGAAAGCATGGTCTTCCAGATGAGAGAGCATCTGAACGTGGACATCGCCAGAGAAGCGTGTCCTCAGCTCATCGGATCTGCCCTTGGTCACCAGAACTGACCGTGCATCCTACCCGAATCGGCGCAGGATGCACAGGGGCACCGAACCGCGGTGTCAACTGCTGCCCGATTTGCCTGACAAACCGCGACAACCGTTGTTCGTGCCGCCCCAATCCGGCTTGCGCCGGTTGCCCATGGTTCCCTCTCC
>JAJYVN010000331.1 GCA_021791995.1 Bacillota bacterium | reverse complement strand
TGGGGGAACGGGCGCGGAGTGCATTGGCTGCAGGGGTCTTGTCAGCGGGGCACGCCCGGGCGATGCTCGCGGTTCCGGATCCCGACGTGCAGGGTGCATTGGTGGACCGCGTGCTTCGTGAGGGTTTGAGTGTTCGCGAAACGGAACGGTTGGTGCAGGGACGGCGCGTCGGGGAAGGGCCACGGCGTAATGGGGCGCGGGAGGAGGACGCGGCGGGCCCCGAGTGGCGTGCGGTGGAGGAGCGCGTCCGAGAGCTGTTGGGGACGCGTGTGCGGGTGCGCATGCAAGGGAAGGGCGTGGGCCGGCTCGAGATCGAGTTTTTTGGCGCAGATGACCTGGAACGACTCGTGGAGGTGATGGAAGGGCGATCTGCGGAATAATGTTTCACGTGAAACGCTGGCGCATAATCTGATCCGAGGTCGGAGCATCCTGTGGGCGAGGTGATTCGCGTGGCTCGCCCGCGTATCGCAGTGGAAGAAGGGCTTCGCGCCATCCGAGAGCACCTCGCTGCAAGCGGCTATGAAGTGGTTCCTTCCGCGGAAGCCGCCGACCGCGGGGTCGCAGTGCTCGTCGTAAGCGGGTTGCACACGGACGTCTTCAATCAGCAGGATGTCATCGTGCCTATTCCTGTGATCAACGCCGACGGCCTAACACCCGATGCTGTCGCGGCAGAAGTCGGCCGACGAATCGCGCGTTGACGCGTTGCCATCATCCCCGGGTGGCCGCTGCTTCCCTCGGCTCATCGGCCCCCCTCCAGGGGCCGACGAGCGCCGCAAGGCTGTCGCCGATCACCTCGGCCATGCCCATTACCAGGGCCAGTCGCGTGTTCTGCAGCACGAAGTACTCCATGAACCCTCCGACGTTGACTGTGCCCGTCACAAACGCGCCGCCTACTTGGGGCAGCTCTTTGTTCACTCCGGCCCCCGGGCACAGTGCGCCTGCGCCCACCGTAATCGTGCCGACGTTCTCCATGCGGCCGAGACACGCGTCCACCGCGACCACGAATGCGTTGTTAGCCTCGCGTTCCATACGCGCCACTACTTCGTCCAAATTGCCGGCATGCGTGGGCTCGTCCAGTGTACCGAAAACCAGCGACTGGGCCACGCCGCGGCGGAGGAGCGCCTGTCCCACCAGAGGTCCGAGCGCGTCCCCTGTGGAGCGATCCGTCCCGATGCACAGGAAGACTAACGGCCGCAAGGATGGACACTCCCTCTCGAGCACCGCGCCTAGTGCATTTGCTACGCCGTCCCGGGCCCCTGGATCCAAGTAGTGAACGCGGACGTTTTCCTGCGGTTGTGTCATGCGCATCACCCCGATCGCGGGGGAGTATATGGCGTGCAACACATTAAATATGCGCGACGGCTCTCGTTGTGCGCCATCCGAGTGTGGTCCCGACGGAGGAAACTGAGTATAGCTTGCATGGCTGCCGCCCGCGACGGGCACCTCCGCGGCCAGGAGGGAATGCCATGCGTCGAGTCATCTTCGTCGCCGTGTCTTATGTTGGTGCGGTGGTGGGCGCCGGATTCGGTAGTGGACGCGAGGTCCTCCAATTCTTTGCTGCATACGGAATGAGCGGACTATGGGGTGCCGTGTGGGCGGGCGGGCTGTTCGCGCTCGTGGGCGCCGTGCTGTTACGCCGAGTCGTATCGCTGGGGCCTGACGCCGATTACTCCTTCGCCCTGCGCGACATTTGCGGTCGGCGACTCGGTCGCGCCATGGACCTGGTCGTATTTCCCTTCCTCCTGGTGGCGCTCGCCGTGGTCCTTGCCGGAGGCGCGGCACTTCTCGCGGCCTTTGGCATTCCCATCGCGCTCGGCGCCGCTCTCTGGGCGCTGGCCCTGGGCAGCGCTACGCTCGCTGGTCGCGGGGCGCTCCTGTGGAGCAATATTGCCATGGTCCCGCTGATCTTTGTTTATTCCGTTGGCGCTGCGCTCTTCGCACGCTCCATCGGCGGTACAGCGTTGACCCGATCTGACACCCCCCTGACAGTGGGTCCGTGGATCACTGGCGCTACCCTCTATGTTGCCTACAACACCGTCTTGGCCTTCGCCGCACTGGCAACCCTCGCCGCTCGGCTCAAAACAAGAACCGAAGCGGTCGTGGCCGGAGTAGCCGGGGGCCTTGCGCTAGGTTTTCTTTGTCTCCTCGTCACCGTGGCCCTCCTCCCCTTCCACGCTCGATTGTCCGCGAGCGACCTTCCCTTGGCCGCTGTCTTCCCGCCGCAGCACGCCTTTGCACGGTTGTATCCACTGTGCCTCGGTGCGGCGTTATGGACCACCGGAGCGGCAATCTTGGTTGCCCTGCAACCGAAGCTGCCTCCCCGACCGCTCTGGTGGTCCATCGTACCCATTGTTTTGGCCTATCCCCTGGCGCAGCTCGGTCTCGGCGGACTCATACAGACCGTCTACCCAATCATGGGGTACGCCGGATGCCCACTCCTGGTCCTATTAATTCTCAGTGCGTTCCGTCGCCTCCCGCCCGCGGAGCGACGCAGTGTTTAGTCGTTCCGGACGGGACGGACAACGTCGCGACGCCATGGACGACGCCCCCACGGTCCCATCGGTGGCGTTCGGAATACGGAGAAAGGTGAATGCGGGTTAGACGCCTGTGGGAGGTGCACGGATGTAACAGATGTAACATCGGCTCGGTGCGAGATGTCTTTTCATCGTGTTGGCCCTTGCGGTGGCAGTCACCGAGCAGCTTGTTCCCAGCCCAGGCGCAGACATTGCGGCGCTCGTTACTCCTGTAATGCTTCGGTGCCCTCCCGCACGGCCCACGCAGGTTGCTTGGCGCCCAGGGCAGCACAATACGGCACCTGCGTCCGACCGAACAGCGGACTAAAGTTTTGGGCCAGAGCTGCCTTGGCCTGCTCCGGATCCCATAACCGGCCCGCAGATAGAACCAAAACGCCTCCAGCCGTTGCAGCGGCTGATCGTAGCCGGTCATGGTGACCCACCAACGCTCCAATCGGCTGCCCAGAGGATTCAACATCTGCTGAAGGAACGGCAAGACCAACGCCAAGCCCGCCATACCGCACCGCCGCGCCGCCCGCGCAATGTCTATGTCCGCCAACTGCTCTGCCACGCATGCCGACGTGTCGGTGATCGCCGCCGCCTCGCCTGCTCGGCTCCGCGTCCCACCACCATTCTTTCTCCCTGCCAGCTCATCTCTTTGCGTGTCCGTTGGCGACGGCGTCGGAATTGTACCCCCTAGGTATCGTACTGCCCTTTGCCCACAAACCGGACGCAGCCAACTCGATAGGCGGAGTTGG
>JAJYVN010000020.1 GCA_021791995.1 Bacillota bacterium | reverse complement strand
ATGGTGATGAGCGCCACCTGGCGCATATAGGTGGATTTTCCCGCCATATTCGGGCCGGTGATGAGTAAGAACCGCCGCGCCCGTCCTTGCAGCTCCACATCGTTGGGGACAAAGCGCCCAGGCCCCAGGAGTTGCTCCAGAACCGGATGCCGACCATCGCGGATCACCAGATCAACCCCGTCATCGCACACGGGGCACACCCACCCGCCCCGGGAAGCCACTTCAGCCAATGAGGCGATGGTATCCAGCGTAGCGATGGCATCCGCCGTACGCTCCAGACTTTCCGCGCGGCCGACCAGTTGCCGGCGCAAATCGACGAAGAGCTCCCACTCCCGCCGCAGGGAGCGTTCCTCCGCTCCAAGGATGCGCTCTTCCAGCTCTTTGAGTTCTGGGGTGACGAAGCGCTCCCCACCCGCCAGCGTCTGCCGGCGTTGATAGTCGCCAGGAACCGACCCGAGATTGGCCGCGCTGATTTCGAGGTAGTAACCAAAGACCCGGTTAAAGCCAACCTTCAGGGAACGGATGCCGGTGCGCTCCCGCTCCCTCCGCTCCAGATCCGCAATCCACGCCCGTCCCTCGGCGCTGGCTGTCCGCAGATGGTCGAGCTCGGGATCGAATCCGGGTCGAAAGATACCCCGTTGCCCCTGGACGGCAGGTGCATCCTCCTGCAACGCCTGTTCCAACTGTGCGGCGACATCCTCCATCGGATCAAGAGCCCCCGATAGCTCCACCAAAAGGGGTGCGCCGCAGGCTGATAGGACACGTTGGGCCTCGGGCAGCGCGCGCAGCGACAGACCCAGCACCCACAGTTCTCGCGGCGTTGCCCGCTCGCAGAGGACACGATTCGCCAGCCGTTGCAGGTCATAGACCCTGCGCAGAACCCGACGCAATCCCTCACGGAACAGCGGAGCCGCGACCAGTTCCCGCACGGCGGCCTGCCGCAGGATGATGGCATCCACGTTGAGTAGGGGATGCAAAAGCCAGGTCTTCAACTGACGCCGCCCCATCGGGGTCACCGTGCGGTCCACCACGCCCAGCAGCGTACCACCACCGCCCGAGGTCCCATCGAACCGCGCCGTCAATTCCAGGTTGCGCTGCGCCACCGGATCCAGTCCCATAAACGCACTGGGGCGGTACGTTTCGAGACGGTGCAACTGAACCTCCGTCCGTGCCGTTCGATCAAGGTAGGACAAAAGGCCATCAAGCGCGCGCCTTGCACCGGCATCCATCTCAACCGTATTCGCAAATGCAGCGGACAGCCCGCTCTCGAACGCTCCACGATCCAGTTCGGCCACCGTGATGCCGCCCGTTTTGAGCCGATCCGCTAGTGCCGGCCGTCCCGGCTCAAGGAGCACCTCAGCCGGACCGATACGGCAGAGCTCATCCCACACCTGGCGTTCTCCATCGCCCGGATCCAACAGCGCCACCCGCACACGGCCCGTGGAGACGTCCGCTATGGCCAGGCCCCAGGTATCATCACTGGGCGCAATCGCCGCCAGTGGCCTCTCGCCAAGCCGCTCCAACAGCTCAGGATCCGTGACGGTCCCCGGTGTGATGATTTGGACAATCTCCCGGCGAACCAAACCCTGGGCCTCGGCCGGATCCTCCACTTGATCGGCGATCGCAACCGATCGACCGGCCGCGAGTAGCCGCGTCAGATACGTGGTCAGCGCATGGTGCGGGACGCCGCACATCGGCGTCCGCGCGCCTGGGGTCATCTCGCGCGAGGTGAGTGCAACCTCCAAGATGGGGGCCGCCTCCACCGCATCGTCCCCGAAGAGCTCATAAAAGTCCCCGAGCCGGAAGAGCAGCAGAGCCTTGCCGGCCTCTATCTTCAATTCGGCATACTGCCTTTGCATTGGACGCGTCGACCCACGCGCGGACGAAGTCCCTTCTCCCCGGTTCCTCGCCTCGCTCAAGCCAGACTCACGCCCGATCGGCCTGTCACGGGTGCACCCATAGTGCCGAGTCTACCATACCAACGCAAAAAAGCAGGATCCGGAGAAAGCACACAAGGATCGGGTCCACCGTGGGAGAAACGGCCTCACCAGGAGGGGAAAGCGGTTATGGGAGATCTGCCGGATTGGCTTGAGGCAAGGGTGGAGGATAACCAGACGCGCGCTCGAACGGCGTGCGCAGCGGTTCTGCGGCACTTTTCGGTCGCCAATGGCCTCTTTGCCGAGGAGATTCCACCGTCCCCCAAGACCAAACCCTATTCCTACAACTGGCCCTTTGGTGCCCTCTGGACGGCGGTCCTCGCTGTGGCCACTCTACGCGGAGCTCTTGGGGAAGGCGCACGGGGGACGCTGGCAGCCCTGCGGCAGGCAGCCCGCGCCTACTGGGACGAGCGCCCAGGGAGGGTACCGGGCTACTCCTCCTACGTGGTCGCTGCGGGCGGCGGCGACCGCTTCTATGACGATAACGTCTGGATGGGACTGAACCACCTACGGGACGCCCGCCTGGGTGGAGAGGATGCGGCCATCGCGCAGGCCCAGAAGACCTGGGACTTCGTCTGGAGCGGCTGGGACGAGCAACTGGGCGGTGGCATCTATTGGTGTGAGCAGAAGCCGATCAGCAAGAACACCTGCTGCTCGGGACCAGCTGCGGTGCTGGCACTTTTGCTTTATGAGGCGACAGGTGAAACCGATTACCTCAATCAGGCACGAGAGCTGTATGAATGGACGGTAAAGACCCTACGTGACCCCGCCGATGGTCTGTATTGGGACAACGTGCGCGTGGAGGGAGGCGCCATTGAGAAGACCAAGTGGTCGTATAATACCGGCACCCCCATCGCGGCGGGGGTCCTGTTGCACCGTCACACCGGCCAATCGTCCTACCTCGCAGAAGCCCGGGCCTCGGCGGTAGAGGCGGCCAAGCACTTCGCCCCTGACGGGCTGTACAGCGACTCGCCGTGGTTTCACAGCGTGCTCTTCCGGGGCCTCGCCCTTTTGGCCACAGCGGTCGGAGACGATGCGCATCTGCAGGCGGTGCAGCGGAGCGTCGACCAGGCATGGGCGGTGGCGCGCGATGACCGTGACCTGGTGTATCCGGACTGGCGCCATGGCAACGGGGTTGGTGGTCGGCTCACGCTTTTGAACGCGGCGCCATTCGCGGAAGTCACGGCCCTGCTCGCAACCTTGGACGGCCGCTAACTACTCCGCCTCCTCGAGGGCAGCCAGTTCCCCATGCAACGTCCAGGTCTGCGCAGCGGTAACGCGGGCCCGGCCAAAGCGGTTCTCCGCACCAGCACGGGCAGGCACGAGCACCAAGCGGTTTGTTCGCGTCCGGGCTGTGAAGAATTCAGCACTCTTGCGACTGGGGCCCTCCACCAGTACCTCATGCTCGGTACCGACCAGGGCCTCATTCTTCCGGCGGCTAATCGCATACTGCAGGGCGTTCAGTCGATCCAGCCGTTCCTTTTTCACCTCTGGGGAAACCGGGTCCTGCCAACGCATCGCGGGAGTTCCTGCCCTGGGACTATAGATGAAGGTGTAGGCATTGTCATACCCAACCTCCTCAACAAGCGCGAGGGTCTGGAGAAAATCCTCCTCGGTCTCCCGGGGAAAGCCCACGATGATATCCGTTGTAATCGAGGCGTGTGGCAAGAGGTGGCGGACCGTGCGAATCAAATCCAGGTACTGTGCGCACGTGTATCCGCGGTTCATCCAACGTAGCACCGCATCGGAACCAGACTGCACGGGCAAATGAAAGTGCTCACAGATCTTCGGATGGGAAGCGATGGTCTCTACCATCCGCAGCGTGAAATCGCGCGGGTGACTGGTGGTGTATCGGACCCAACGAATGCCTGGAACCCTTGCCACATCGCGCAGCAAATCCGCGAAGTCATAGCCCGCATCCAGGTCGTGGCCATAAGAGTTCACGTTCTGCCCCAGCAGCGTGATCTCCCGGTAACCGGCCGAAGCCAGTTGCTCCACCTCCGCCAAGACATCCGCTGGACGCCGGGACCGTTCCCTGCCGCGCGTGGTGGGAACGATGCAGTACGTGCAGTACTTGTCACACCCGTAGATGATGTTGACCCAGGCCCGCCGACTCTCGGACCGCCGCGCCGGCAGGTGCTCCACCGTTGCAGCAGCCTGCTTCCAGACATCGATGGTCTGCTCTTCCGCCACATACGCCCGGTGCAAGAGCATGGGAAGCGTATGCAGGTTATGTGTGCCGAAGATCAGGTCCACATGTGGTGCATGCTCACGCAGGTAGGCCACGGTCTCCGGCATCTGCGGCAGACAACCGCAGACACCCAACAGGACCTCGGGCCGCGCGGCCTTGACTGCCCTCAGTCGGCCGATCTCCCCCAGGGTATGTTCCGCAGCGGTCTCCCGAACCGCGCAGGTGTTCAGGAGCACCACATCCGCCTCGGTTTCCATTCCGTCGGGCGTGTAACCCAGCGTGGCGAGTTGGCCGACGATGTTCTCGCTATCCATCTCGTTCATCTGGCAGCCCCAGGTTCGTACCCGGGCAGACGGGGTCTCTTTTCCCGTCATCACCTGTCCAAAGCTCCGCCCCGCAGCATTCCGCCAGACACCATCGGGACCTGCGTGATACCCCAGGTCCGCTAAAAACGATGCCGCCCCGGCATCGTAACGCACCACGGGAATGTCAAGCCTCTCCACTGCGCCGCCCCCCCACGATGCAGTTTACCATGCGGCAGAAGCTAGACACCACGCCCCACTCCACTACCGTTGTGTCAGCCGTTGCCCGATTTCCCTGACACACCGCGCCACCGGCCGGCCGTGCCACCCCCATCCGGTTTGCGCCGGTCGCCCCTTGTTCCTTCCCGCCTGCTGAGCTATGAGCCGACCCTATACGCACCGGTAGGGCGGGCCATTGGGAATCGTCCTACGCCTCTCGCGGACCCGTCCATCCCAGCGTGAACGGGTTGCTGCTTGCGAGTACACACGGTCCAGCCGATCGCGTTTGTGCGTGCCACCATCGGCTGGACCGTCACAAAGAGCCACGGGCAGACCGCGTTGCTCAACAAAACGGATGCAACGCCTGGGCTTGAATGCACGGATGCCCGATGGGGCTTGGTCTTCTTGCACGTGCGCTGGCTTCGCGTGCCCGCGCGTCACGTCAGCCGCTACCATCCGCACGCTGGGTTAGATGCCGCACCCATGACAGCTACCCCGGTTTGCCGAGGCAAACCGGGCAACAGTTGACACCACGACGCTACTTCCGAATACGCGTGGTTGTGGCATGATGCAGGGGTGAACAAGAACAACCGCAGCCAACGTGTCCGAAGCATCGGGTCATCACCGCGTCGAGGCCGTGGATCCAGGATCTTTGCCTGGGTCCTGGTGATTCTCGTGGGCGGCAGCATGATCGCTTATCTGTCGATCTTCTTCTTGGTGCGTTAGTGGTGGAAGAGCCGCTGCCACCAGCTCTTGCGACGCTCCCTCCGGGGGCGTGACGCCAACTCAAAGCGCATCTGATTCAACTGTTGGTTGGTGCGCATCAGCATCGTCACAAGCCGGTCCCGATCTTCCACCTGACGATTGATGCTCTGGCGCAACTCGGCCCGGAGCTCTGCCATCGCGGTCAAGACCATGTCCTGGTCACGCGCCTGGCGTGTGTCACCCTCGCGGCGTAGCGCCACGAGCCGGTTCTGGATATCGGCAGCCGCCGCCCCCTCGCTCCGCCAACGCAGAATCGCCTCTAGCGTCCCCGAGGCACTGGTCGGCAGCCTGCGCTCCCCGGCGATCTCCAAAAGAGGCGGCAGGTGATCACCAAATTCGTCGAGGAGACGCCGAAGTACGTGGGGAGTGCAACCGAGCAGGGTACACGCATCCGCCAACGATACCGTCGGCGGAACCGAGGATGCGACATCCATCTCGGACGCCGCCGAAGCCTCTGCAGGCAAGGGCACCATGGGTCTGTCCACCCAACGCACCCCCCGCACCCGTCCCGACGACAGGTGGCGACCCACCACCCGCGGTCGCCGACGGCGGCCTTTGGGACTTGGTCCCGACTGGGTCTCCAATGCCCTTCCTCTCCTCGTCCCTGCCATGTTGCTTGAATTGTCATGCTCCCCTTCCGCCTTGACAAGGCGGAAGGAAGGGGGGTTTTGTCGATCCATCCATCAAAAATCCGTGCCATCCCACACCTGGCGCAGCACACGCAAGAAATTACCGCCAAGAATCGCCCGGACATCCTCCGAACGATATCCGCGACGAAGGAGGGCGTCGGTAAGATTCGGAAAGCAACTCGCATCCTCCAACCCACGCGGCCAACGCGAGATGCCGTCGAAGTCCGATCCGAGTCCGATGTGCTCCGCCCCCACCAATGCGACAATGTGGTCGATATGGGCTACGACAGAATCAATGGTGGCCTCAGCCTCACCGGAAACGAGAAAGTCCGCAAAGAAGTTCATCCCCATCACACCACCCGCCGCGGCCAGCGCCTGGATCTGCGTGTCACGGAGATTCCGCGGATGATCGCAGAGGGAGCGCGCATTGCTGTGGGAGGCGACGATAGGTGACGTGGAGTGGTCTAGTACGTCCCAGAAGCTGCGCTCGTTGAGGTGGGAAACATCGACCAGAATGTGGAGGCGATTCATCTCGGAGACGACCGATCGGCCGAAACGCGTGAGGCCGCCACCGTTCGGATCCTCTCCCGCCCCGTCCGCGATGGCATTGCGCTCATTCCAGGTGAGTCCCAGCGCGCGTACGCCCAGGGCATGGAGCACACGCAGATAGGCAAGGTCATTGCCGATGGGCTCTCCACCCTCCACTGACACAATCACCGCCAGTTGGCCCTTACCGAGCGCCTCGTCCAGGTCCGACGTGCTCCGCACGAGGTGCATGGCACCCGCACTCCGTTCGATCGTGCGATCTAAGGCGTCCCACAGGCGCAGCACACGGTGCAACGCCCGGTCGGGCTTGTACTCAGGTTCGACGAAGAGGGCAAAAACCTGCGCAGCCACCCCTCCCGCCTGCAGGCGAGGAAGATCCACCTGTCCCTCCGTGGAACGTTGCAGGAAGTCGCGCCCCTGCAACATGTGATGGACCGTATCGATGTGCGCGTCCACTACCGCCGTGTTGGAAGGCCATCCGCCCTCTTCCGCCACATGGATCAGCCCCATTCCGAGGCGTCGGGCGCATCGAGCGCCTCCCGCTCAAAGAGCGGATGGACCGAACGCGCCCGGCCCGTCGTTTCATCGATATCGATCAAGATCGCATTCAGCTGGCTTGGTCCCGTAGCCACCTCGAACCGGACGGGAAGCTGTGTGAGAAAGCGTTCAATGATCCGCCCGCGTTCCATCCCGAGCGAGGAGACCCATGGTCCGGTCATCCCGACGTCGGTGATGTACGCGGTGCCACCCGGCAAAACCGCCGCGTCCGCCGTTTGCACGTGCGTATGCGTCCCTACCACGGCACTGACACGACCATCCAGATACCATCCCATCGTCACCTTTTCGGACGTCGCGTCCGCATGAAAATCAACAATGACCACGTTCCCGGAAGGACCGATCTCCCCCAGTGCCTCCTCGAGACCGCGAAACGGACAGTCGAGATGCGCCCCCGAAAAGACACGCCCCATTGCGTTGATGACCGCGACCCGCGTCCCCACCCGGCTCGTGCGCACCGTCCATCCCCTTCCCGGCGTGCCGGGAGGATAGTTCAGTGGACGCACCAGTTGAGGAATGTCGTCAATAGCATCCAGAAGCTCCCGCTTATCCCAGGCGTGGTTGCCGAGCGTAAGCACATCGATGCCCAGCGCCAAAAGCTCCCGCGCATTGCCCGGTGTTAGACCAACACCCCCGGACGCGTTTTCGGCGTTTGCGATGACGAAGTCGACGGCATGCAATTCCCGCAGTTCCGGTAAACGCGAGGCGAGCAGGCGACGACCTGGCTTCCCCACTACATCACCAACAAAGAGGATTCGCAAGGCCGCCCCCGCCCTCCCGCAACCCTAACTCACTTGGCGTGTTCCACCGCGCGTGTCTCGCGGATCACCGTTACCTTGATCTGTCCGGGGAAGCGCACTTCCTGCTCAATCCGTTTGCAGATCGCTTTTGCCAGGCGGTACGCCTCGTCATCATCGACACGGTCCGGTTTAACCGCAATGCGCACCTCACGTCCAGCCGAGATCGCGAATGACTTTTCCACTCCCTCGAAAGAGGAAGCGATTTCTTCGAGTTTTCGCAGTCGCTCGATGTAGGCCTCCAGGGTCTCTCGCCGCGCCCCAGGACGCGATGCCGACAATTTATCGGCAGTGGTCACCAATACCGCTTCCAACGAATGCGCCTCAAAGTCCCCGTGGTGCGTCGACATGGCATGGATCACATCGGCTGACTCGCTGTAGCGCTCGAGCAACTCCATGCCGATCGTGATATGGGTACCGGTCAGCTCATGGTCCAGCGCCTTGCCAATGTCATGAACCAACCCAGCGCGCTTCGACAGATGAATATCCGCGCCGAGTTCCGCCGCCATGATTCCGGCCAGATGCGCCACCTCAATCGAATGTTTGAGAACGTTCTGGCCGTATGAGGTGCGGTAACGCAACCGACCAAGGGTTTTCACCAGATCGGGATGCATCCCCACAATCCCAACGTCCTCACAGGCCCGCTCACCCTCTTCACGGATCCGCTCCTCGATTTCTCGCTCGGCCTTCTGAAAGGTCTCCTCAATCCGCGCTGGGTGAATCCGCCCATCGGCAATCAGCTTTTGCAAGGTCAGCCGCGCCTTCTCCCGGCGGATGGGCTCAAAGGAGGAGATCACCACAGCCTCTGGTGTATCATCAATGATGAGATCCACGCCGGTGAGTGCCTCAAAGGTGCGAATATTGCGACCCTCCCGCCCAATGATCCGACCCTTCATGTCATCTGAGGGAAGTTCCACCACCGATACGGTGCTCTCCGCCGCATGGTCCGCCGCACAGCGCTCCATCGCCAAACCAACGATCTCACGCGCGGTCCGCTCACCATTCGCCCGCGCTTCGGCCTCGATGTTCCGCATAATCTGCGTTGCCTCGCGACTAGCCTCATCGCGCACGCCCTGCAGCAGAAACTCCCGCGCCTCGTCCCGGCGCATTCCCGAGATCCGTTCGAGCTCCACGATCTCCTGACCACGCAACTCTTCCACCGAATCGCGCACCTTTTCAAGCTCTGCCTCGCGGCGGCGCATGGCCTCGTCTCTCTGCTCCAGTCCTTCCAGCTTCTTCTCGAGGGTCTCCTCCCGCTGGAGGAGCCGCTTCTCAATCCGTTGGTGGTCCGCGCGCTGCTCCTTCGCTTCCTTCTCGAATTCCAACCGCAGGCGCTGGACCTCTTCGCGCGCCTCCAACACCAATTCGCGGGCGTGCGCCTCGGCCTCTTTCGTCGCGACATCGCGTAACCGCGCGGCCTCCTGCTCCGCCGATCCGATCTGGCGCTCCGCGACGGAGCGCCGCACCGTAAAGCCCGCCACAACGCCGATGGCCAAGGCCACAACGGCTGTTCCAACTATTTCTAGAACCACACCCAGCCACCCCCTGCCATGAGGGGGAAAACGACCGCCATCAACAGCTGCTTGCTCTTCGACTGTTCATTACGCCGTCTGTTTTCCCCCGACTGTTGCAACCAGCCGCGAGGTGAATCTAAAGACACAAACAAGCCGGCCGTCACGACGAAGCCGGCTTTGCACTCCCTATCCCAACGACCTCAAATCACCGAAACTCGTCGACCCTTCCTGAATGCCTATTCGTTGCAGCATAAACGTCTCAGCAACACTTGTCAAGAGATGTAGCCGTAATGCCGTAACCGTTCAGCTATCCCCATCGGAGCCTGTTGCCTTCAACTCACCGCCGCTCAGCGCCTGGCGGATTCGCTCCTCGATCGCGTTGGTCATCTCTGGATGAGCACGCAAAAACTCGCGCGCGTTCTCTCGTCCCTGTCCCAAGCGTTCGTTACCATAGCTGTACCAGGTTCCTGAGCGCGTCACGATACTTTGCTCCTCGGCTAGGTCCAAAAGGTCTCCCTCGCGCGAGATCCCCTCTCCGTAGAGGATGTCGAACTCCGCCTGACGGAAGGGAGGCGCCACCTTGTTCTTAACCACCTTGGCCCGCACCCGAATACCCGTCGACTCCTGTCCCTGCTTGAGCGTCTCGATCCGACGCACCTCAATCCGTACCGAGGAGTAGAACTTCAACGCTCGCCCCCCCGGAGTCGTCTCGGGATTACCGAACATGACGCCAACCTTCTCACGGATCTGGTTGGTGAAGATGAGGCATGTCTTGGATTTGCTCACCGCGCCGACCAGCTTACGCAAGGCCTGCGACATCAGGCGGGCCTGCAGGCCGACATGCGCATCTCCCATCTCGCCCTCGATCTCGGCACGGGGAACAAGCGCAGCCACCGAGTCGACAACAATCACATCGAGCGCGCCGGAGCGCACGAGCGCCTCCGCAATCTCCAGAGCCTGCTCACCGGTATCCGGCTGGGAAATCAAGAGGTTATCAATATCCACGCCGAGGCGTTTGGCGTAGCCCGGATCCAGCGCATGCTCAGCGTCAATCATCGCAGCAATCCCGCCGGACTTCTGCGCCGAAGCCATCGCATGCTGTGCCAGGGTGGTCTTGCCACTGGATTCGTGGCCAAAAATCTCGATGACGCGCCCGCGGGGCAAACCGCCAACACCCAAGGCGACATCAAGGGAAATCGAGCCGGAGGGGATCGTCTCCACCTGCATCCGACCCGCCACCTCGCCAAGCTTCATGATCGATCCCTTGCCAAACTGACGCTCGATGTGGCTCAGCGCCACTTCCAGGGCCTTTTCCCGTTCCATGCGATGAGGAACTCCTTTCGGAGGCCCGGTGGTGGGCCTCGTCACCGAATCGCATCTTCGCCAGATCTCAACTACGGTCTCAGCCAACCACCAGAACCCTTCAGGCATCTTGCCTCGGGTTGCCTGAACGCACCGTAGACCATCGCGCGCGCAACCCGAACGACACCAGGGTGGTGTATCGTGCACCACCAAACAACAACTCAGATTGGATAAGTTCGACATGATCCACCCACTGCCTGCCCCATAGAGACTGCCGCGCACGACGGATAGGTGCCTCCAGGTCCAAGGTGGCCTGCCCCGCGACGCGAGCCAGCGTCAGATGCGCCGCCCAGGAGCCATTCGCCGCTTCGGGACCAGCCAGCGTCTGTCGCACGCAATCCGCCAGACGCCCCAACTCCTCTCGGCCGGAACCGACGCCCGCCCACAGCACGCGCGTCCGAATCGGCCGTGGAAACGAACCGAGCCCCGCAAACTCGACGGAAAAGGGCGCGATCGCCGACTGGTGCAGCGCGGCACGGAGCGCCGAGCAGAGCGACGGCACCTCGGTCTCCCCTCGTTCACCGAGGAAGTGCAGTGTGATATGCCAGTTCTCCGGGGAAACCCAACGCAATGCGACCGCTGACGACTCCAACGACCTGCGGTCAAACCCGGACAGCGCGCTTGGGGAGATGCGAACCGCCACAAAGAGTCGCACCCGCATCCGCTCCAAGAAGTCTCGTCATGGGTCCCCGGCGCATGCTCCGACCCGTCGGCCGAAAACGCTTGGCCCATGCGAATCCTACTGGGAACAGTATACACAAAATGTTGGCAAATTGGACGTCGGCCGAAGCGGTCGTCACCCCCGCTTGCCGGAGACGACAAGTCGCCACCCGGTTTCCGTTCGGCAACCGAGCACCTTGAGTAGCACCACGCATCCCATACCGGGTGACAGTAGCTTGCACAGCGTGTTTGGTCAGTCGCCAGAGGGCTCGCAGCGCACGCACCCCGTGCAGATGGACACCTCCTCGAATACCTCCTCGAGCGCGTGAATGGACGAAGTGCGCAGTGCCAAGGACAGATGCGCGGGGAGGTGCAGCACCACCCGGCGCGGCGCGAGCGCAACCAGCGTGCTGATCAGCACCTCGTCGATGTCCGCGCCAGAACGATGGTCGAGATCTCCGGGTACCAGGGGCTCGACACGCCCCGCTTCGTTCTCCAAGCGGAATCCCTGTGTGTGGAAAATGCAGTGGGCAACCGGCGGACGGCAGGTATTCTGCAGCACAAACTGGCACAGCATGGTCCGAAAGGCACGCTGTTCCCGCTCGAGCAGGTATCCTTCCGCCACGCGCTCAACGGTTCGCACCAAGTCGCCGACGTAATCCTGCAACCGGAAGGTGACAAAACCGTCAACGACCAGGGTGTCCCACGACGCCAGATACTCGCTGATCCGTTCCGCGATCCGCTGATGCGCCGGCGCCTCCATTGCCCGACTCCCAAGCCGCTTGCGCACCAAGTCTAGGACCTCATCCTGTGCGGTGGCCTCCACATACCCATACAGTCGCCACACCAGTCGGCGCAACAGACGTTCCTGCTGAACCCCGACGATCCACTCGCTGAGGGCGCCCACAATCGAGCGACGCCAGCCAGTCAGTCGCTCCTTCTCTGCCGTATCCAAGTGGCAAACCAGAAAGTGCAGGTTGCCCCGCACAACCTCCTGCAGGGTGCAGCGCGTCCCTGCCAACAGAAGCGGTCGGAGTGCGTCGTCCAAGGCGTCACGCAGACCGACCGGATCATCCACACCGATCGAAACAGTCGCCACAATCCATTCCTGCCTTCCGCAATACGCTCACAGCGTAACGTACGCGTTCCGGCAGCCACTATGCAGAGTCGCCGGGCCGAGTGCGTAGCGGCCGGACCTGGGCGCGGCGTTCCAATTCCCGCGCGACCTCCCCCGGGTCCACGCCCAATACGGCCAGGGCCAATAGGGCATGAAAGAAGAGGTCAGCAAACTCAGCGACGACATGCGGGTGACCATCGGCCCCAGCATCGAACCGCGCTCCGGCGAGAATCACCTCCATGGCCTCCTCGCCCACCTTCTGCAATGCGCGAGAGGGATCGGCGCGCAGAAGCGATGCCACATAACTTCCCTCGGGCATCGTCCTTTGACGGTCAGCGATCACCCCCGCCAACGCATCCAGGCGCTCCCCCAGGCTGATCGTCGCGGGTGCAACCCACGGCTGTTTCCCACGCGGTTCCCCCAACGACGCCTGCTCCCCACGAAAGAAGCATGTCATTTCTCCGGTATGGCAAGCGGGTCCCGAAGCACGCACGCCATACAGGACCGCGTCCGCATCACAATCCCAGCGGACACTCGCCACTTCCATCGCGTTGCCGGAGGTGTCGCCCTTGCGCCAAAGGCACCCGCGACTGCGCGACCAAAAATGGGCACGGCGTTCAACAACCGTTTTCTGCAAGGCCTCGCTGTTGGCCCAAGCCAGCATCAACACATTGCCGTCGTCCACCTGCTGCACGATGACCGGCACCAATCCATCTGAGTTGAAATGCAGATCCTCCCAAAAACGCTCGGGTCGGACCGTCGTCACTCCCTCGGCCATCCGTTCGGCCCCTTCCGAAATTCCTTCACAAGCGAACCGGGACGCCCTGTTCGGCAAGATAACGCTTCAACGCAGAAACCGGCAGCTCCCCCCGATGGAAGATCGACGCAGCCAGTGCCGCATCCGCTCTCCCCTCCGTCAACACTCTCCAAAAGTGCTCGGGCCGACCAGCGCCCCCCGAAGCAATCACCGGAATCGTACTGACCTCGCCCACTGCCTGGCAGAGCGGGATGTCATATCCCTCCCGCACGCCGTCCGCATCAATCGAGTTGAGCACCAACTCCCCAGCGCCCAATCGCTCCCCTTGGCGCGCCCACGCGACGGCATCTCGGCCCGTCCGGTGCCTCCCGCCGTGCGTCACAACCTCCCATCGTCCCGACCATGTGCCCCCTTCCCCCACGACGCGCCGCACATCCATGGACAGTACGATGCACTGACTGCCGAACTTATCCGCTCCCCGACTGATGATCGACGGGTCTCGGACTGCCGCCGAGTTTACGGACACCTTATCGGCTCCGGCGCGGAGGAGTTCACGCATCTCGTCCAGCGAGGACACGCCTCCACCCACGCAGAGTGGGATGAAGGCATGCTCTGCCGTTGCCCGCACCGTCTCGAGTGTCGTTCGGCGTCCCTCTGCCGACGCCGAAATGTCGTAGAAGACGATCTCATCCATCCCCTCCGTGTCGTACCGCTGGCAAAGAGCCACCGGGTCGCCCACTTCTTGGGTGCCCTCAAAGCGCACCCCCTTGACGACGCGACCTCCGTCGATATCCAGGCACGCGATGATCCGCTTAGTGAGCATGCCGAGCCCCCCCTCCGGCCACCAGCGCGGACGCCAGATCCAATGCCCCATCGTAGAGCGCCCGGCCCACGACAACCCCACACACACCGCGCGGCTCCAAGCGCGCCAGCGTGACGATGTCCTCCGCCCCGCGCACCCCCCCGGAGGCAATCACCCGCAAACCCGTTGTCAGCATCTGCTCAATGCCGTCCACGTCTGGGCCGCCCATCGTCCCGTCCCGTTCCACCTGTGTATAGAGGGCATCCGTGGCGCCAACCTCTCGCAATCCCTCCGCCACAGCGATGACATCATGCTCATCCGTCTGAGTCCATCCCTGCACGGCCAACTTCCGCCCGCGCGCATCCAGCCCCGCCACGATGCGGTCGGCACCCCAACGCTCAATCAGTCGGCCAAAAAACGCGCGGTCCTGTGCCGCCGTTCCCACGACCACACGCGCGGCACCAGACCCCAATGCGGCCGCAATATCCTCTTCTCGGCGCAATCCTCCGCCGAACTGCACCGGAATCGATACGGAGGCCGCAATCCGCGCCAACAGCCCAAGTTGCCGCGGATAACCCGCAAAGGCTCCGTCTAGATCCACCACATGCAAGGCCTGCGCACCCTGTTCGGCCCAGTGCCGTGCCATGGCGACGGGTTCTCCAAACACACGTTCGCTGTCCGGCTCTCCACGCACCAAGCGCACACACCGCCCCTGACTCATGTCCACCGCCGGATACACCACAAACGCTCCACCGGACACCACATCGCCGCCCCCTTATCCAATCCCGCAGATACGGCCAAAGTTGCGCAAGAGCCGCAAGCCCACAGAACTCGACTTCTCGGGATGGAACTGGACGGCGTACAGGCGACCACGCTCAACAGCGGCGGTGACGGCTCCCCCGTAATCCGTCACCGCGGTCAGGTCTGTGCTGTCGGCGACCTCCGCCTGGAAGCTGTGCACGAAGTAGACATAAGCGCCCTCCGTGATCCCCGCAAAGAGCGGCGATGGGCGCAACAGGCGGAGACTGTTCCAGCCCATGTGCGGCACCTTCCCCTCGGGCACAGCGATGCGCCGCACGCGGCCTGGCAGAATTCCAAGCCCCGGTGCTCCGTCCCCTTCTTCTCCCCAGTCGAACAGCACCTGCAATCCGATGCAGATGCCCAAAAGCGGCCGATCGGAGACAACCCATTCCATGATGGCCTGATCGAGGCCGCGCTCGTGCAAGCGCGCCATGCAATCGCCAAACGCGCCAACGCCAGGGAGGATCACGCCCGCCGCATCCTCCAGCTCCTCGGGATAAGCGCTGACCACAGGGGAGAGACCCGCCACCTCCGCCGCCTTGCGCACACTGTGCAGATTCCCCGCGTCGTAGTCGAGAATGACCACTCGACCCGCCATCCCAACCCTCCCCTAGTCGAGCAAACCCTTCGTTGATGGGACCCCGCGCCCGCGCGGATCGTGCAGAGCGGCGGTGTGAAGCGCCAAGCCGCAAGCCTTCCAGATCGCCTCCAGCGCATGGTGCGTATTGCGGTACCGCAGAAGGTCCACGTGAAGCGTCCAGCCCGCATTGTGCGCCACCGCCCGCCAGAACTCCTCCGCTAGGTCGGTGCGGAAAACCCCCAGGGTATGGACCGGGAGATCGGCCCCCCAGAGCAGGTATGGGCGACCGGAGATGTCCAGGGCCACCCGGACCAACGCGTCATCCATGGGCAGGAGCGCCCATCCGTATCGTCCAATGCCCACGCGGTCCCCGAGGGCTTGGGCTAAGGCCCTGCCGAGCACGATTCCCACGTCTTCGACGCTGTGATGCGCCTCCACCTCCAAATCCCCGACGCACGATACCTCCAGGTCGATCTGCGCTGTTTTGGCGAATGCATCGAGCATGTGGTCCAGGAACCCGACCCCTGTGCTGGCCTTCGCCGTGCCGCTACCATCCACGTCCACCGTCACGCCGACCGACGTCTCACGGCTTCTGCGTTCGATCTCCGCCCGTCGCGTAGCCCCTGTCTCCGCCACGGCTACACCGCCCCCCCCTGCACCTGCACTCGTTCCGCAATTGCGCGCCCAAGGGCCTCCAAGAAGCGATCATTCTCCGCCGGCTGACCAATGCTCACGCGCAGCGCGGCCCGCAACACCGGCTCATCCCGCCATTGCCGAATCACAACCCCATCCTGGTAGAGTCGTTCGAACAGTTCCGGCGCAGCCCAACCCGACGCACCGGGATCCACGGTAAAGAGCACAAAATTCGCAACACTCGGATGCGGAAGGATACCAGGGAGTTGCGTCAGGACCCCTGCCACTCGCTCCCGCTCGTGACAGAGCGCAGAGAGCTGTGGGTGCACCTCCGCCACGCCACGCAGGGCGACCATCGCGGCCGCGGTAGAGAAAGCCGAGACCGCCCACGGCTGCACCACCTGGCGCCATGTAGCCATGGTCCCTGGTTGGCCAAGCGCGTACCCCACGCGCAGGCCCGCCAGGCCGAAGGCCTTGCTCATCGTCCGCAAAAGGACCAGGCGAGGGTGGGTTGCAAGCCACGACACAAGTCCCTGGTCGCGGCCCCCAGCACTCTCGGTGGCAAATTCGATGTATGCCTCATCCACAACCGCCCACACGCCTTCGGCCTCGATCAGTTCCGCCACGTCTGCGACGGGCCAAAGCGTGCCGGTGGGATTGTTCGGCCGGCAGAGGATTACGAGACTCTCCCCACCTGCACGTAGCTCCCGAAGCAGTTCCGCCTTGGGAAGGTTAAACGGTGGCAGGGTCGGTATCCCCACGGCCGGCACGCCAACGGCCTGGGCAACGCGCCGATACATCCCGAAGGTTGGCGTGGGGAAGACCACGCGCGCCACACGTCGGCCCCAGGAGCACACCGCAGAAAGAATCAGATCGTCGGAACCGTTGGCCGCCAAGCACCAGTCGGCAGGCACCCCCGCATAGCGCGCGAGCGCCGCCTCCAGTTCGGCGGTGCGCCGCGGATAACGACTGGGCTCGGATGTCTGGAGATCCGCAAACACCCGTTCCCAGCGTGCGTGCCCCCATGGATAGGGATTTTCGTTGAGGTCAAGCCGCACGGCCCCTTGCGGAACGGGTGGGACATACGGGATGAGTCCCCGGTGCTCGGCCGACGGACCCTGCGCCGCCTGTTGGCGCAGTTCCACCGAGGTGGCGTGGGCCCAAAACCCCTCTGCGCGCGCAATGGTATCGGCCGTCCCCGCCCACGCAGCCACCCCGGCCTCCGAACCTTGAAAGACCGCCATCCGACGGACAAAGTCGGAAGGAGCCAAGCCGGAGGCAAAACGCGCCGACCCACCGGTCGGCAAGACGTGGTCGGTGCCCGCGCTGTAGTCGCCAGCGGCCACCGGCGACCACCTCCCTACGAAGACGGCCCCTGCCCGCTGAACCCTGGATTGAAGCTCTTCGGCTGCTCGCCCGACCAGCGCGAGATGCTCCGGAGCGATCTCCTCGCAAAGCGTACGCGCCATCTCGAGGTTCGGGCAGACCACGATCCCTCCGGTCTGCAGCGTTGCGCGCGCATCCCTCTGTCGGGCAGGGTCCATCCGCTCGAGGGAGTCTTGCACGGCCTGCGAGACATCCGCCGCAAGGTTTTCCGCATTCGTCAGCAACAGGCACAGGCCATCGGGGCCATGCTCGGCCTGCGCCAGCAGATCCGCCGCGATCCAACGCGGGTCGGCCCCCTCCGAGGCAATCACCACCAGTTCGGTGGGCCCTGCCAGTCCATCAATACCCACCTCGCCGAAGATTTGACGCTTAGCCTCCACAAGAAACGGGTTCCCGGGACCAACAATCTTGTCGACCAGGGGAACCGGATCAAGTCCCCAGGCCATGGCCGCCACGGCCTGAACGGGACCAAGGGCAAAGACTCGATCCACCCCGGCCACAGCCGCCGCCGTCAACACCACCGGATCGACGCGACCATCGGCCTGGGCGGGGGTAGCCAGAATGACCTCCGCAACACCTGCCAGGCGCGCGGGAACCGCCGTCATGAGCACGCTCGACGGATAGACGGCACGCCCACCTGGTGCATACACCCCCGCCC
The DNA here is from genome assembly GCA_021791995.1 of Bacillota bacterium. Taxonomy (GTDB): domain Bacteria; phylum Bacillota; class Sulfobacillia; order RBS10-35; family JAJYVN01; genus JAJYVN01. The sequence continues at coordinate 254 of JAJYVN010000020.1, read as the reverse complement.
GGTGAAGCGGGCGCACCTCCATCGCCATGCGGTTCCCGGATCCATCCTCAACAACATACGGGCGGGGCACTCCCGGAGCGGCAAACTCCCGCAATCGTTGCCGCGCGGTCTCCAGGGCCGCGACCAAGGCGGGTGGCGCCATCCGGCGCGCCGCTTCCACCTCCTCCCGGGGCACCTCAATCGGAACCGCCATCGCCCGCTCGACCGCCCCTAAGGGTCGGCTCGCATCTGCTCGGAGGCAACCCTCCAAGGCA
>JAJYVN010000330.1 GCA_021791995.1 Bacillota bacterium | reverse complement strand
CCCCGGCGTCCATCAAAAGGGCCAGGACCATGCCCCCCGCCCCTTCCGACCGCAACTCGATTCCCCACCAACGCCCCCTTCCGCGCACGGCAGCGATCGCACCAGGATACCGACGGGCGATCGCCGAAAGGCCGTCACCGAGAACGGATCCTAGCCGTTGCGCCCTCCCTAACAGATCCTCCGTCGCGATGACGTCCAGGGCTGCAATCGCCGCAGCGCAGGCTAGCGGACTTCCCCCGAATGTGGAGGTGTGAATGAAGGGATGATCATCAAAGGGATGCCAACACGCACGTCGAGCCATCATCGCTGCAACGGGCATAACCCCACCACCGAGGGACTTAGCCGTTGTCAGGATGTCGGGAACGACGTCCCACTGTGTGCAGGCAAACATCGAACCGGTGCGTCCGATCCCCGTCTGGACCTCATCCAAGATCAAGAGCGCCCCGAAACGGTCACACACTGCCCGGGCAGCCTGCAGGTAGTGATCGGGGGGCACAATGACGCCGCCCTCCCCCTGGATCGGTTCGAGGATGATGGCCGCCAATCCACCTTCCGACTCCGCCAGGTGGTTCGCCTCCGCCTCCAGCGCGGCGGCATCCCCAAAGGGCACGTGGGAAAAACCGCCCACCAGCGGAACGAATGGATCACGATACATGTCCTTGCCACTGGCGGACAGCGCTCCATAGGTCTTGCCGTGAAAGGCTCCGCCGGTGGCAAGGATTGACCGCCGTCCAGTTGCGGCCCGCGCCAGCTTAAGCGCAGCCTCGACCGATTCCGCCCCAGAATTGCAGAGGAAGCTATACTGCAGCCCCTCGGGGGCAACCGCTGCCAACCGCTCGCCCAGCACGGCCTGCGGAAGATTCAAAAGCATACGTGTCGAAAGAGCCAATTCCTCCGCCTGACGCTGCACCGCGCGCACCACGGTCGGATGGCTGTGCCCATGGAAGAACACCCCGTATCCACCGCACTCGAGGTATTCGTTGCCATGTGCATCACGCACCACGGCCCCTCGGGCCTCCCACTCCAACGTGGCCATACCCATAAAGCGCATCAGCCGTGCCAGGGCAGCACCGGAGTGTTCCTCGTACCGTTGCACCGTCCGTGAAACAAATGCATCTGGATCCTCGGGAAGTGGCTTTTTCCAGCTTCCGCCGCCCGGTACACGACGCACCGCCATCCCTCCGCTCAATCGTCACTCCGGAACATCTGGACGGACCACGGCTCAAACCCGCGCGACCGATAGAACTGCACCACCGGATCGATCGGCCGCGCCGCGGAACACACGAGAAAATGCCGTACACCCTGCAACCGAGCCGCAGCAAGGACCCTATCCAGCAACGCCCCCCCGATCCCGCGCCGTCGCAGGTTCGGAACGACATACATCTCCTCCAATTCGAAGACCAGTGCGGAAGCGGGGAACACAGCCCTCTCATCGTTGAGGTAGATCCGCCCGAAGGCATACCCAATGACACCCTCAGGGGCTTGTGCCACATGAAAACATGGGCCGATCCGCTCGTGCAGAAACGCGGTCGGTGTGGGCACCAACCCCCAGGCATTGTTCTCACGAACCCACTGCCGTGACAGGTTCTCCACATCTGGCAGATCGCTGACCGCAGCCTCACGGAATCGCAGGTGCTGCAATCCTTGTGGCCTCCCGGAACGGTATTCTTCCCGCGCGAACGGCACACCACCGACACGTATCCGGACTGCGAGACCAGAGACTACTTGCCCACGGCCTGATCCAGCACCATAAAGAAGTTGGGGAACGTCTTGGCGACACACCCCGGATCACGGATCGAGACGCCAGGCCGACGCAGGCCAACGAGCGCAAAAGCCATTGCCATCCGGTGGTCACCATACGTCTCGACACTCACCGGATCAGCGGCTTCCGGTAGTGGCCAGATAATCAAACCGTCCGGATGTTCCTCGCAGCGTCCTCCGAGACGACGGACCTCTTGTGCTGGCGCGGCGATGCGATCGGATTCCTTGCCACGAATATGGGCCACATTACGAACCGTGCAGGGACCGTCCGCAAAGAGGGCCAAGGCTACCAATGTCGGTACCTGGTCCGAGATCTCATTCATGTCCAGATCCACCGCACGCAGACGGCCCAAGGGCGGCCCCTGCACCCGGACGCCATCCACATCATCCCACACGGTCGCGCCCATCGCCTCCAAAACCTCCAGAAAACGCGTGTCGCCTTGGAGGGAGGTGGTCCGGCGGATTCCGGGGGTTTGCACCTCTCCCCCGCTGAGCGCCGCGAGCGCCCAAAAGTAGCAAGCGGCGGAGGCGTCAGGCTCCACCGCGAACACCTGGGGCCGATACCGTTGCCCCGCCGGTACCCGCAAAACCCCTGGTCCCGGCCGCTCCACGCGCACACCGAATTGCTCCATCAAGGCCACCGTCATCTCGACATAGGACCAGGAATTCACAGGTCCTTCCTGATGCAATTCCACATCGCTGTCTGCATACGGGGCCACCATGAGCACTCCAGAGAGGTGTTGGCTCGTTTCACGGGTGGAAACGGCCACACCCCCCCCCCGCAGCCGCCCATGTCCCGTCACCATCAAGGGCAGGTTCGGCCCTCCCGTCACGTCCACGCCAAGCTCTCGTAGGGCTGTCACCAGCTCCCCCATCGGCCGTTGGCGCATCCGTTCGGTCCCGTCCACGCGATAGCGCCCGTGACTGAGCGCCAACAGCGGGCAGATAAAACGAGCCGACGTGCCCGAGAGACGCACATCGATCTCCGCTGCAGGAACCATCGAGCCGCCTCCTACGCCATGCACCGTCAGTTCGTCTTCCCGCTCCTCGACGGCAATGCCCAACCGCGAGAGGGCTTGGACAAAAACCTCCGAATCGTCCGATCGCAATGCGCCGCGCAACACGCTCGTGCCCTGACAGAGCGCCGCGAGTAGGAGAGCTCGGTTTGTGATGCTCTTACTCCCCGGAAGCCGCACCTTCGCGCTCAGCCGCCGCGAACCGAGCGGTACAATCGCTCGGACATCGTCCAACGAGCCCCACCCCCGCAAGGTCCATTCGCTCCGCGCCACCAGAGTCCTTCGCTCCCGTACGTGGGGCAGGAATCCAAGACGACCGCACGAAGTCTGTATACCAGAGATCTGATACATAGTTTACAGGAGGCTTCCCTGTGGAACATCGGCGTATCCGTCTCTTGGCCCGCACCGCCAGCCTCGCGGCCCTCACCGCAGTCTGTTCGCTCATCGCCATCCCCAACCCACTCCTACCCGCTGTCCCGTTCACCTTGCAAATCTTTGCGGTCTGCCTAACGGGTGCGCTTCTGCCACC
>JAJYVN010000329.1 GCA_021791995.1 Bacillota bacterium | reverse complement strand
GCACAAGCCGGATTGGGGCGGCACGAACAACGATTGTCTTGGTTTGTTAAGCAAATTAGGAAGAAGTTTACACCACCTTACCGATGACCGCCTGCAAACACTCGGCCAATCCCTCCGGAGTCAGTCCCGGCCCCGTCGGCAACTGCTCCAGGCACCTTCCCAACGCCAGCGTCATCTCGGCTCGTACCCGCAGCACCCGCCCTGCCACACGCCATTCCGCCAGCCCGTGCGCAACTCCGGATCCCTGATCTTCGCGACTCATCCCCGCCGCCCCTTCCTCGCCCCCCCTCTCCCGAAAGTCCATACAGTCTGGGACATCCGCACCGTGACAATTGCAGAATCCCTCAGGGAGGAACCCTTTCCCGCTGCACGGAATTTATCGTGGAGTGCATGCCTCAAGAGGGATCCGCTCGGTCAAAGCGAAGAGGAGGCCACCACCCTGCTGCCTACAGTCCCTCCTGATCACTCCATGCGCCGCCGACGTTTCCTGGAACTGGCAGCCGGCATAGCAACAGCGAGCATCGCCACCGGGTGTAGCGTAGGTTCTGCATCCCGTGCTCTGCAGGTGGTTTCCGTGACGCGCAATGACGTAGGCTTCTCGGTCCGGGGGACGTCGTATGTGCTCTCGGTCTCCACCGATGGAGTGGCAAGTCTCTCCGCACCGGACGGCACACCGTTTACCACCCTACCGCTGGCCGTTGTTCCTCATGACGCATCCCTCTCTGGTAGCCCCACGCTCAGCGTGCACGATGGTATCCTCACCGTCACCTGGGGGAAGTTGGCGAAGGCCACCGTTTTCGCCTATGCCCAAGCCATCGTGGTGCAGTTTGCGATCGAGAGCGACTGGCTGCAAGGGGGGCTTTCATCGGACCAGGTGGACTTTTTCTCGACGGGAACAACCGCCATCGACCTGGCGGCCTTGCAGCAAGGGTTCACGCCGCAGTCTGGCCCACAATTGGCTCCCCAAGACCAATACATGCCTAATCCGTTCGTCAGCACCACCGCGCCGTCTCCGCTGAACGGAACCGACTACTACGCCTTTGCGCCTCCCCCGCTCCATCTCGGGCTTGCGTTCGCTGCGGGCTGGCTCGGCGTTGGTCTGGTGCAGGTACCCAATGCCACAAGTATGTGGGTGACGGATCAAGGCGCCATCGCGCTGGACTATCCATGGCCAACCATGACCAAGTTCGCGGACTCGGGTGCGGGGGGTATGTCGCAAGGCATGTTGCGCTTTCCGCAATTCGTTCTGACCTTTGCCCCTGGTGCCTACCGCGGACTCGGCGCCTATGGTCAAGCGCTCGTGGGGCTAGGGGCAGTGAACAAGGCCCCCCTCGCCCAGCAGCGGATCCCCCACTGGTGGTATGGCCCCTTGGTGGACACCTTCGGTCAGCAGGAGGTTGAGGGAATCACCAACGGTGCTCCGGGGCGGGACGGATTTACCGCTGCGTGGGTCCGATCCTTCGCGCAACAATGGACCACACGCTTTGGTACCAAAAAGTTTACGCTCATCATTGATGCCACCTGGCAGCAAAATCCCGGCGCCGATCGCGTGGTGGGTAGCCCTCGGCCTGGTCCACTCTTCGGCGGCTACGCTGGAATGCGCCAACTCGTTGACGAATTGCACGCCCAAGGTATTCACGTTCTCCTCTGGTGGCAGGCTTGGGGAAGGGTTCCGGGGAGCCTAGCGACGCAATTGCGGGTGTGGCATGACGGTTCCATCGATCCAACGAGCGCAAACTTTCCTGAATATGTGAAACAGGTTACACGAACGCTTCTTGGCTCCAAATCTGGCCAACTGAATGCAGACGGGTTGAAGATCGATTTCAATTACTGGGCACCCGCCGCATCCACTTATCCTTGGGACAACCCGTCCCTCGGCATGGGTACCGCAGCTTCCCACCGGTACTTCCAAATGTTTCACCAGTACGCACACGCCGTCAAGGGCGACGCGCTGATCACCGCCAGCATTGCGGCGCCGCAGTTCGCGGACGTCCTGGACGCCGTACGCCTCAATGACGCCTCGACCGAGGCGCAGTGGCAGTCACGCGCGCGGATCGTGACGGAAGCCATGCCCCAGGTGTTGATCGACAGCGACGGTGGTAACACGATGGCCGATACCGCCCTGGAGCACTTCCTGACGGCGGCGGTGTATGGAATTCCGGACGACTACTACCTGAGCCAGTGGTCCAATGGACCCATGAGTGCAGCAGAGGCCCGCATCGTGGGAGCGATCCAGCATCTCGCGGGTGAGCGCCGCCTTGGTACGCCCATCTATCGCGGACCGGCGGATTGGGCAATGGTCCACGATGGGCGCATCACCGCCGAAACCCTCTTTTCGCCCCAGATTAACGGGCCGGCCGCCCTGGACGTCTGGCACACGGATACGACCATCACCGTCCTCTCCGCCTACGACGCCACCCTGAATGTGCCGCTCTACGGGGCAGCGGTCGCCCGGGTCGAAGTGGCCGGACGGTCCGTGAACGTGCAGCAGAGTAAGGAGGGGGTTACGATCACCCTGACCGCTGGGGAATCGGCCGTCCTGGTGCTCCACCATGCCCCTCCTTCACTTCCGCCAGGGCAAAGAGCGAACCTGTAAAGAAGGATGTTGGCGCCACGTACAGAAGTCACAGATCTCAGATCATGGATCCAAACGAGGAGGACTCCATTGGATGAAAGGCACGAAATGGATCGGGGTGGCCCTTGCCGCCACCGTCACCTTCGCGGTAGGTAGCGCAGCGTTTGCCGCCTCGTCGGGTCCTGTGTCGAGCACCCTGTCCAAGGGGACGCTCAACACAAGCATCTGGCACGTCATCGGCCAAGATTCGAATCTCTCCATGACATCGAATCCGGGATGGCTGACCATTCAGACGCAGCACCTGCCCGTTGCCAGTTATGGCACCGGGCTGAAGGACATGGTCCTGCAACCGGCCAATCCCAACGGCAATTGGTCGATCAGCGTGGAAACCACCTACTTTAACCTGAAGTATGGTCCGCCACCGGGCCAACCGACCAACTATCAGGGCGGCGGCATCTACATCTTCCAGAACAATACCGACTGGATTCGGGTTCAGCGCCAAGCGTTGGGCTGCGAGGTTTCCGTGCAGATGGATGATGGCACGTGGGGTACGCAAACCGGGATCACCCTCGCCAACGGACAGCCGTTGCCCACAGGCGCAGCAACGGAGAACGCCACCTCGGGCACAGCAGCCTACAATGTTGCATGCAACAGCCAGGATAATCCACTCTGGTTGGGACTCACCAAGCAGGGTGACGTCTATACCGGCTATTACAGCACCAACGGAACAACGTGG
>JAJYVN010000328.1 GCA_021791995.1 Bacillota bacterium | reverse complement strand
TGCCGAAAGGGGTTACGCGCAAGGGAAAGTGGGTCCGATCTGCCATCTGTGCCAGGAAGCGTTTCCGCGCCGCGGGCGGGACAAGGGCCAGTACGAAGCCGCCCCCTCCAGCGCCGCACAACTTGTGTCCGAGTGCCCCCGCTTGGTCAACCACGCGGCACAGGTCATCGATCTCGGGGTGTGTGATGGTAGTGGCGAGGCGCCGCTTGAGTCCCCAGCCTTCGGTGATCAGGCGGCCGAGACTTTCCAGGTCGGCGCTTTCCAGGTGGCGCCGGCCGACGCTCACCTGTTCGGCCATCGCATCAAGAAGATCGCGGGTTTCTCCAATGCGAGCGGCCTGTTCGGCTAGCACATCGGACGCACTGCGCGTCTTGCCTGTATACACCAGCCAGAAGAGGTCATCGAGCCGTTCTGGAGGAACCTCCGAAACGTGTTCCACTGTGATGCCCGAACGGCCGAAGGCGATCTGCCGAATGCCTCCGAATGCCGCGATGTATTGGTCCTGCAGGCCGACGGAGCGTCCCAGCCGCTCCCGCTCGATGCTGCATGCCTTCTCCGCCAGCAAGCGAGCGGACGGACGGATACCCTGCAGGCGGTAGAGCGCATGCAGGATCCCAACGATGAAGCTGCCGGACGAACCGAGGCCTGTCCCCTGCGACGGGACATCGGCTAGCAGGGCAATCTCTATGCCGGACCGTAAGCCGACCTCAAGCATGCACTCGCGAACAAGGTCATTCTCAAGTTCAGCCGCATCGGAAACGACCTCGGTTCGAGAGTAGGACACGCGAACGGCACTATCGAAGCGGCGCTTTGCAACGACGTACACGAACTTGTCAATGGACATCGTCAGTACGCCGCCTCCGCCGGAGGTCAGGAAGTACTCGGGGAAATCCGTTCCGCCACCGAACAGCGACACCCGTAGCGGGGTTTGAATCACGACCATCGCGCGCCCACCAACTTTCTGGCGCGGACCAAGCGCTCGGGTGTGCCCACATCCAGGACTTGGCCCGGTAACTCGACCCCCGCTAGACCTCGCGGAACGCTGGCGCAATGGGTGAGCACACCGCCAACCAGGTCCTCGGCGGTCGGTCTGATCTCGCAGACTCCGTTGCGCAAGATCATCAGGCCAGCCACCGCCAGATCGCTGGAGGGCGCGACAGGTTTCTCGACGATGTTCTGGATGTAGCCGTCACCATCCAGAGCGGCGATACCACATTCGCGCGGATGTTCGGTGCGAAACAGGAGGAGCGTGCCGTAGCAGGGGTCAAGATTCCGGTGTGCCGCGCGAAACGCGGGCCAGTCCACCTGCACCAAGGTATCTGCCAGACCGACGACGACGTCATTGCCGCAAGGCGGCTCAGAGGCATATTCTTGAACACTTGCCGCAGTGCCAAGTAACGTCGGCTCGTGCCGGGTACCGATGCCAAAGCGGTAGCGGGTCCGTACCTGCGCCACATACGCACACACCTGTTCTGCAAGGTGGTGTGTATTGACGATCACGGACTCGATCTCATCGGCTTCCTGCAACCAGTCGAACCACCAACCCAGGAGGGGCTTACCGCCAACCTCGATTAGGCACTTCGGCGTATGAAGGGTGTACGGTCGCAGGCGGCTACCGAGGCCCGCAGCGAGCAGGATTGCCTTCATGCGTGACCCACCTTCATCCGAATCCAGTCCCAGGTCTGGGACATGCCGGTGACTAGGGAGGTGCGCGCCCGCCAATCCAGAGCCTCCAGGATCCTTTTATTCGACATCACAACGCGCTGTACTTCACCGGCACGGGCCGGCTGGTGGATCACCACGGGCGCGATGCCCGTGACTTCTCTCAGCAGGTCGATGAGGTCGAGAACGGAGGTCTCCACCCCGGAAGCGACGTTGAATACCCCCTGAACGGTCCCGGCGCGCAGGGCCAGTAAGTGAGCCTCGACCAAGTCACCGACGTAAACGTAATCGCGTGTCTGCCTGCCGTCGCCAAAGACGAACAGCGGCAGCCCCTGTTGCAATCTGCCGGCAAAGATCGCAATGACGCCGGCTTCCCCGTGCGGTGACTGGCGTGGCCCATAGACGTTGGGGAAGCGCAGGACGACATACTCTGGCCCCCCCCAGGCCGCGTACATCGCCAAATAGTGCTCGACGGTGTGCTTGCTGATTCCGTACGGGGACAGGGGATTCGGCAGCAACGTCTCTTCCGCCGGGGAGGCACCCGCCGGGATCTCCCCATACACCGTTCCACCGGATCCGGCGTAGATGATCCGTTGCGTCCCCTGCTCCCTACTGGCCAAAATGACGTTGAGGCCACCGAGGATGTTGACTGCCGCGTCATATCCGGGATCCCGCGTGGACACCCGCACATCCATCTGTCCCGCCAAATGACAGACCGCAGCCGGCTTGACGTCCCGCCAGAGCGCAGATACGGCATCCTTGTTCTGAATATCGACGTTGATCATGCGCGCCTTGGGATTCACATTACCGGCGTCGCCCGTGACCAAGTTGTCGACGACGAAGACTTCGTCCCCCTGACGGACCAATGCGTCCACAACATGGCTGCCGATGAACCCTGCGCCGCCGGTAACGATGATCCGCATGCTGTGCTACCCCGCAGTCTGGACCAGCATTGATTCCACGGTGGAGAGAAGACCGCCCGGCTCTGAAACCAATACCCCTCGGACCCCTGCGACGCTGGCGGCCTGCACATCCGTTGGGGAGTCCCCGACGAGCAAGGCATCGGCGGGAGCAACACCGAAGTCACGCAATGCGGTCAGCACCAGTCCTGGGCGGGGTTTCCGACACGTACACCCGTCCTTCGGGGCATGGGGACAAACGTAGAAGCGATCCACGCTGAGACCGTGGGTATCCAGAAACCGCAAGAATTCTCCGTGAAGCGCATCGACATCGGCCCGCGCACAGATTCCGCGGCCGATGCACGCCTGGTTGGTGACCACGGCGCAACGCGCCCGAGTCGCACGGATCAGTCTCAGGGCCTCCAACACTCCGCTAAGGGTCTCCCATCGGGCCCAGGTCGTCACGTAACCGTTGACCTGTCGCCGATTGAGCCCGCCGTCCCGATCTAGTACCCAAAGCCGGGGTCTCGACCGAAGAGGCGGGGAGTCGCATCCGTTCGCACCGCAGACTCGTCCGGGACGCACCGTGTCCACAGACCCTGGTGTGTGGTCAACTGCTCTAGGTTGCACTTCGAGTTCTCCCTCACAGGTGGTCCGTCGTCGGCTGCGTCTGGAAATTGTCAGGCCGCACCACCCAACCTCCAACCTGGGCATTGAGTGGTCAGTGCTCTGACGATCTCTACAGCCACCGTGA
>JAJYVN010000327.1 GCA_021791995.1 Bacillota bacterium | reverse complement strand
GATCACTGCCGATCCGACTCGCCAGCCCCTGCTGTGGCACCTTTACTCCGGTCACGCCCGACCCTCCCGCTTGCCCGCCGATCAGCACTCGCCCCGGCCCACATCTCGACCGCCAACCACCCCTCCCAACCGTCACCGAATCCTCCCCCTGAACGCTTGCGTTCTTGCGGACCCGACCGGAGGCGACACGGGAGATGGTGACCATCCTGGGTCTGACCGAGGAGGTGGGGTTGTCGGCACTGAGCGAGGCGTTGGCGGTCGCCAGAGGCCACCATGCCTACGATCTGCAGAGCGTGCGGGCGGTGCTGACCATAGCCGCGAACACTCAAGCCCATGCACGGCTATCAGCGGCGGGAGCCTCGCGGCCGGCCGGGAGCTCTCTCCAGTTGCCCCAGTATCCCTGCGTCCGTTCCGCGCCCCTTACGCCGGAGGTTGCAGGTGCCTCATCGAGTCGGCCCTCTTCACCCGCTGTTGCCTTCGCCCATATCCTCGGGGCTCGGCTCCCTCGTCTTCAGCATTCCGACGCGGCAGGCTTCCCGTTAGGATACGGACCGGACGCTTGCTCTCGGTTCCGACGCCGCCGCCCCCACTTCCCTGCTTACCCAAGCGGTTGCCCTTTCGGCCGCGATGGCTGGGCTCGCTGACGGGCGCCTTCCCCTCTGTCCCACCGCTCCACCGGGGTCGTCGCCGACCTACCGTGGGTGGGCAGCTACGCGGCTTCCGACTTTACCGCGACCGGACTCCCACCGGCCGGATGCTGGGACCTTCCTCTGGACGCACAGGACATCTGGTTGTATCCGCTCGATCGCCGCTTCCGCTCCGTGCTCACGGCCTCCCGATTGCCCGCAGACGCGCGGGCCGCCGGGAGGGTGACGCCTTGCCCCCGGCTATGCTGGCTTGGGAGGCGTTGTTGGCCACCAGCGCTGCCGCTTTTACGCGCCCCGCATTCGGGCTCTTCCACGAACTCCTTTGCGGCTGGGTTCTTTGCCCCAGCCGTCGCACCATCACCGGCATCATCTGCGTTTTCGATCCTGAGTTCCACCATGCCCACGATGCCTACCATCGCCTGCTCCGCGTCGGGCCCTGCTCTGGCGCATCCTTGCAGCGCAACTGGTCGCACCGCTGGCGCCCGGCGGAACCCTGCCGCTCGGCGTCGACGACACGCTCTTTCGTAAGTTCGGGCGCCAGATCAACGGCGCAGGAGTCTTCCGCAACCCCGTCCGCTCGACCAACAAGCAGGTTGTCTACGCCCTCGGCCTCCATTTGGTCGTGCTGACCCTGCGCATCGTGCCCCCTTGGAAGGGCGAGCCGCTCGGGTTACCAGTCAACCTCCGGCTGTACCGCAAAGGCGGCCCTTCCCAGCTCGAGCTGGCCGGCGAGATGATGCGTGAACTCGCCACCTGGTTCCCCGACCGCTGTTTCGCCCTGGCCGGCGGCGGTGCCCACGCCTCTATGGCCGGGCTCGACCTGCCGCGCACCCACCTCACGTCCCGGATGCCGCGGGATGCCGCCCTCTACGACCTGCCACCAGCCCGCAAGCCGGATCAGCGTGGGGCGGCCGCGCAAGCGGGGTCGCCGCCTACCGTCGCCCCCAGACCTGACCAACGAACGAACCGTGAACCTGACGAAGGGCTTCGCCTGGACCATCGTCGATATTCTGCGGCAAGCTCGTACATCGCCTTGTCTTGCACCGCACCGTACTCTGGTATGCCGTCTGCCCTGACCGGCCAGTCCTCCTCGTCATCGTCCGCGATCCGGACGGCGTGGAGCGTGACGATTTCTTCTTCACCACCGACCTGGTGATGACTCCGGCCCAAGTCGTCAACCCCTACGCCGGCCGTTGGTCAACAGAAGACACCTTCCGCAACGCCAAGCAGTTCCTCGGCGGGCAGTAGCTACAGTCCTGGAAGCACAAAGGCCCGGAGCGTGCCACCGCGCTCCCGTTCTGGCTCTACTCCGCCGTCTGGCTCTGGTACATCCAGACCCACGCCACCGCCAACTCCTGGTCGTCCCTGCCCTGGTACCGATCCAAGCGCACACCCTCGTTCCTCGATGCCCTGGCCGCCTTCCGCCGCCCACTCTGGCGCAGCCGCTTTTTGCGTCTGCCACCACGCGCCCGCTCGCGACAAAAATCGCCGACGCGCTGGCCACAGCAGCATGATTCCTAGGCCTCTCCCGGCTCCAGGACCCCTGCCCCGTTATCCAAAAGTGCGAAAGTCCACAGGCGGAACAACCCCGAACAAAGGGATCCGCCCGTTCTTGGCGAAATTCACGATCGATTGGGGAGAGCGCGTGCTGCCGTCCGAGTGCGACGGAGGGGGAGGTGTGGGGGTGCCCATTCTGTCCGTCGCGCCTATAAAGCCCCCCAGCGACTACGTCGAGCGTATTGACCCGGACCTTTGCGCCCCCCTCCGCTTGGCCCAACACGTGGAACGATATCGGTTCGCAGCACGCTACGCGCAGGGGCGCGCGGTGCTCGATGCTGCCTGCGGTACCGGATACGGCTCAGCGATGCTCGTGGAGGCCGGCGCGGCGCGCGTGGTGGGATTGGATCGCGATTCTGGTACGATCGGCCAAAACCGTGTGCGGTACAGGGACAAGATGTCCGTTCAGTTCGAGGTGGGTGACGTCTGTGCCCTGCCATTTGCCCCAGCGTCCTTCGAGATGTATGTTTGTCTGGAGACGCTGGAGCATGTTCGGGATGGGAGCACCTGCATTGAGCAGGCTTACCGCGTGCTTGCCCCTGGGGGCATCCTCATTCTATCGACGCCCAATGCGGATGTTACGAGCACAACACGGGATGGTGCGGCCCACCCGGTGAACCCTTATCACATCCGCGAGTACCGATATTCGGAACTTATCGAGCTTCTGGGTCCTGGATTCCGGATCGAGGACGTTGACGGGCAATGCGTTCTGCCGCGCTCTTTCGGCCCGTGGCTTCTCGCGCTTGCGGCTCGTTCGGCGGGCGCACCCCGCCCAGCCACCAAATCGCAATCCGCTGGCTGGCTCCATAACCTCACCGCCGTTCCGCGACACATCCCTCCGTCCCGGTATGACGCCTGGCTCCAGCCGCTGTATTGGCTATTGGTGGCGCGCAGGCTCCCCGACGGATAACGCTTCCGACGGCGCGCATGCGGCCCAGGGTGCAATGCCGGCGCCAAGAACGGGTCGCAATGCTCCATGCCTCCCAGGCACGTGCTCGGTCCAGCGGTGGACCAGAAGCGGTGGTAAAGTAGGGCACTGGCGCGGTTGCCAAAGGCTCCGTTTCCAGTGCCCTCTCTCCGAACCGTGCTTGAAGTTCTCCTTCACACGGCTCTCCCCCAGGCAGTCGACCAGAT
>JAJYVN010000326.1 GCA_021791995.1 Bacillota bacterium | reverse complement strand
CAGAAGGCTCTGGCCAGGAGAACGGCCTGGTGAAACCGGCTGCTGCGAAGCAGGAACGTTCCAATAGGAAACCGGCAGTAGCCGGAAATAAAAGACTATGAGAACAGGAACGGTGTGTGGGAGCGATGGGCCTGACCTCCGTTACCGCTTCTGTCGGACAGCTCGCTTGCCGGTTGGCACGGGCGCCGGGGGGGCGGGTGGCAACGCGGGCGTGATAGTAGCGGGGGCCTCTCGGGGGGCGCTCGGGGGTGCTGTCGGTTGCGGCGCGGGACGCGCCTGGCCCCGGTTGGGCAACACGCTCGCTGCCGGTTGCCACCAACGCCGGAGCACTTCGCGGATTGCCGCGGCGATGGGCACGGCGATGAAGGCACCGACGAGTCCCGCAAGATGGAAGCCCGCGAAGACCGAGAGGATGACTGTCAAGGGGTGCAGCCCGACCGAGCGACCCGAGATGCGGGGAACGAGAATGTTGCTTTCGATTTGTTGCGCCGCAACGAATACCAAGAGCACCCATATGACATGCGGGAACGGCTGGGCCAAGCTCAGGCCCACCGGCCCGACCGCCCCCAGGATGGGGCCAATGGTGGGCAAAAGCTCAAACAGACCAGCGAGGAACCCAAGCAGGACTGGGTCAGGCAGGTGCAAGAGCGCCATGCTCAAGCCGATCATTAGGCCGAAGATGAGGGCCACGAGGAACTGGGCGCGGATGAAGTCCGCGACGGATGTCGCGACGATCTCTGCCAGTTCCAGGGTCGGTCGCCGCCAACGATCCGAGAGGAGCGCACGGGCAGAGCGTCGCATGGCAGAGCCATCCCAGATGACGAAGAATGCCACGATCAGGGCCAGGACCAGATCGGTTGTCACGGTCGCAGCCCCGGAAAGGATACTGATCGAGTGGCGCAAGACCTCGCCGCCCATGCTCGAGAGTTCGCCCGCTAGGTTGACATGGACGCCGATGCGCTCGAGGCCGTTCTGCCAAGTGTTCAAGAGATCGGTCGCCCGCTCCAGCCGGAGCGGGAGATGTGCCAGAAGCGTCTGTGACTCTCGAACCACGGTGCTCACAAGCCAAGTGAGCACAACAACAACGGGTGCTAGAATCAGGAGCACGACAGCCAGCGCCGCGACTGGACGGGAGTGAATGCCCCTCTGAATATAATTGGCTAACGGGTTGAGGAGCACTGCCAGAAGCAGGCCCAGTGCCGCCACCGTCACAACGGGGGCCAATGCGACGAGCACAATCCAGAGCAGATAGAGAACCGCCGCTGCCGCGAGAATCGTCAGGAAGGCGTAGAGCCAAGAGCGCCAGCGTGCCTCATTCATGGCTGACCGCCCCGCCTGGACACACCCCTGCGGACCACTGCGTTCCCTCCCCGCCAAGACCAGGTCTCCACGAGCGGTACGGCCGACTTGACACCGATCAGCATAACGCCCTACGATGGGCGAAATCCAGTGTAGCAGCCCGGAGTTCGTTCGGTTGTGGGAGGGCGGTCCGATGTATATTTCGACGAAGGGGCGATACGGTACCAAGGCCCTCTTCGAGCTGGCCCTGCACGCGGGTGAGGGGCCGCAGGCGTTGCGGGAAATCGCTGCACGACAGGGCCTGTCCGAGCACTACTTGGAACAATTGGTCGGTCCTCTCCGCAAGGCAGGCCTGATTCAGAGCATTCGCGGGGCGCAGGGCGGGTACGTGTTGGGGCGAGATGCTTCGGACATCACCGTTGGTGACATTCTGCGCGTGCTGGAGGGGCCGGTCAGCCCGACCGAGTGCGCTCTGGAGAACTTCGATTTTTCGCACTGCTGTGCCAATCCCCAAGTTTGTCCGGATCGCGATGTGTGGATCAAGGTGCGCAAAGGGATCGAGCAGGTCGTCGATACCATCACCCTCCGCGACTTGGTCGAGGATTGGCAGAGCAACGTGGAACGAGCTCCCGTATACTATATCTGATGGAGACCTATCTGGATTACGCCGCCACGACCCCTGTTCGCCCTGAGGTTGTGGAACTGGTGACAAGGGTGCTCCGGGAGAATTGGGGCAATGCCTCTAGCCCGCATGCCACAGGCCGCCGTGCCCGAGCGACCGTAGAACTGGCACGCGGGCAAGTAGCTCGATTGGTGGGGTGCGATCCGGAGACGATCTGTTTTACTTCAGGCGGAACCGAGGCGAATAACCTGGCGGTTCTTGGTGTGGCCTGCGCTGCGGGGCGAGGGCACGTGGTATGCAGTGCGATTGAGCATCACTCGGTGCTCGATGCCTGTCGGGCCCTCGAACGGAAAGGCTTTGCGGTGAGTTGGGTTCAACCGGATCCTGAGGGGGTTGTTGCGCCGGAGGCGTTTGCCGCTTGTCTCCGCTCGGATACGGTGCTCGCGTGTCTGATGCTGGTAAACAACGAGGTTGGAAGCCTGCAGCCGGTCGCGGAGGTATCGCAGCTCTGCCACGAGCGCGGCGTTGTGGTGCATGTGGATGCAGTGGCTGCAGCCGGGCGTACGGAAATCGCCGTGGACGCGCTTGGGGCCGATCTGCTCTCTGTGTCAGCGCACAAGATCTATGGGCCACCCGGTGCGGGTGCGCTGTTTGTGCGTAGCGGTATGGAACTGGCTCCCCTGTTCCATGGCGGTGGTCAGGAGCGACGCCGGCGCCCTGGGACAGAGGATGTTGCGGGGGTGGCGGGGTTCGGGCTGGCGGCGGACCTGGCGCGTCAGGAATTGACCGGATGGATCGACCATCTCGAGACGCTGCAGCGTGCGTGCTGGGTGGCCGTGATGGATCTCGGCGTCGGTGCCCGGGCCATGGGACCGACGAATCCGCAGCAGCATGTACCTGGGATGTTGTCCTTCACTTTCCCGGATTGGGACGGTGACGCATTGCGAACGGCGCTCGACCTCCGTGGCATCCGAGTGGGTGCGGGCGCGGCGTGCAGTTCCGGGTCGACTGAGCCGTCGCATGTGCTGATGGCGATGGGGTGTTCTCCGGAGGAGGCACAAACCGTGGTCCGGCTCTCGTTTGGATGCGCGACGGAGTTGGCGGACGTTCGGCGATTGGTGGATGCCCTGAACGAGGCCGTTTCGTTGCAGCGGGAGGCGATGGGATGCTGATTGTGGTGGCGATGTCCGGTGGTGTCGACAGCTCCGTTGCCGCAGCGGTGTTGCGGCGAGAGGGGCATGAGGTCATCGGGATTACGATGCAGATCTGGCCCGATGAGGGACTGGAGAACGCGGAACGTCGGGGCGGTTGCTGCGGGTTTGGCGCCGTACGGGATGCTCGCGCGGTGGCAGAGTTGCTCGGGATCCCCTATTACGTCTTCCAAATGCGGGATGCGTTTGAACGCCATGTCATCGCACAGTTCGCCTCC
>JAJYVN010000325.1 GCA_021791995.1 Bacillota bacterium | reverse complement strand
TTGTCCATGGAAACCCGGCTTTCGCCAAGCCCACTGGAACAGCATGGGTTACTACCAGACATCCTTTCGCATTGACCGGTTCGAGTGTCTCGACTCACATCGCCACCCAGGCGCGAGGACAGCACTAGAAGCCGGGCAATCCCGCAACGCCCCCACTTTGGCCGGTAGCCTTTGCCAGTGCCTGCGCCATCATTTCATGGGCTTGGCGCCGGGCCTCGTTGCACGCTGTCAGCACCAGATCGGCGAGCATTTCTGGATCGGAAGGGTCGAGCGCCTCCACCTGGATGCGCAGGGCTGTCAAGTCTCCCTTGCCGTTTGCGGTGGCTACCACCGCGCCCCCGCCGACACTAGCCGTGACCGTGCGCTGGCCGATTTCTTCCTGAATGCGCAGCACATCGGCCTGCATCCTTTGCACCTGGCGCATCATCCGCTGCATGTCTGCAAAGCCCACGGTTCGAACCGCCTTCCTGCCGTCCAGTTCCGTCACGCCCGCGCGGTCGACTATCCGGCCGTCAGTGCTGTGCCCTGAAATATAACGAGTGCGCGATTGTATAGCGCCTCGACATCCTGCGCTCCAGTCCTGCTGCGGACTGTTAGGGCGTCCCTTGAGCGTGAAGCGCCAAACCCCGCCGGTGGTGGTGTTGTGCCGTCGAGATTGCTCGCTTCCATTTCGGTCGGAATCACCTTCCGTGGAACAGGGAGAGGGGGTGGGGCCACGGGCCTAGCCTGTGTTCGATAGTTGGAAGGGTCGATGGAGTTACTGCCGGCGATGAAATCGAAGCGTGTTGGGGTTCCCGTGATCTGTTCCCAAACCCGTTCGATGATCGTGCGTTTCCCTTCAGCAAGTGTGACGTGTCCCGGGTAACGGAATACCACTTGTATCCTGCCATCCCGCTGTCCCCGAAATTCGCCTCCCTGGAGTGTGGAGGATGCCGGAACGCTGTGGCGGCGCAAAGCTTCTAGAAACGCCTCCCATCCTGAATCTGCCTCTGGGCCTTGGACATCTGTCGGGCCGACTTCGTCCGTCGACTGCACGTCAAGACGATTCCGTGCGCCAGATCCGAAGCGCTGATTGGAGGGTCCCGGCGTCAGCCGGACCGGCTGCTGCGGCAACGTATCTTCTGAGGTGCTGATGCGTGTCTCCGGAGATCGCGAGAGCGCGTCTGTGCCCAATCTCCGTTCGTCCGTTCGCCAGGGTTCAGCGTTGGTGGTCGTCGAGCCCTGGTTATGTGTAGCACTGGGTATCCCCGCGAGCATGCGCACCATGGCCACTTCAAGCAATAAGCGGGGTTGTTCCGCCCGTCGTATTTGGCCGTCCAAATCAGCGAGCGTTCCAATGGCTGACATGAGCCAATACACCTCTCGGTTGCGGCGGACGACGTCGCCATTCGAACCACCGCAGTGCGGGCGTTCTCCCCGGTCGCCAATAATGGTTACCAACCGGTCCCTCAACCCCGATAGCACATCGCGTAGCACCTGGCCCATGTCCTTGCCGTCGCCGTACAGACGGTCGATCTCCATGAACACCGTCGCCGCGGCGCCGTCCCACGCGGCATCGATCATGCGCTGCACGACCGAATCGTCCGCCGTGCCAAGCATGTTGGCAATTGCCTCAGGGGTGATCTCTCTGTCTCGGACGAACGCCGTTGCCTGGTCAAGGATGGACAGAGCATCGCGCAGGCCACCGTCGGCACGACGGGCGATTCCCTGCAGGGCAGCTGGATTTGCGCTGATGTTCTCAGCCAAGCAGACGCGGCTCAGGTGTGCAGAGATTTCGGAAACTGTCAGACGGCGGAAGTCAAAGCGCTGGCAGCGGGAGATCACTGTCGGAAGCACTTTCCGAGGATCCGTTGTGCAGAGAACGAATGTCGTAGCAGGAGGAGGCTCCTCAAGGGTTTTGAGCAGGGTATTCCAGGACGCGTCCGTCAACATGTGTACTTCGTCCAGAATGTAGACCTTGTGTCGTCCGGCCACAGGCGCATAGGCTATCGTTTCCCGAAAGGCGCGCATATCATCCACCTGGCGGTTGCTGGCGGCGTCAATCTCTCGCACATCGATCAGGCGATCCGATGCAACCTCGCGACAGGGCTGGCACTCGCCACAGGCATCCCCGGAAGAAGGATACGCACAGTTGAGGGCTGCTGCGAGGATGCGTGCTGTAGACGTCTTTCCCGTACCGCGGGGGCCGCAGAACAGGTACGCGTGTGCGGCGTGCCCAGCTGCGAGGGCGTTGCGTAGGGTGCGTTCGACGTGTTCTTGGCCTACGAGGTCTGCCAATCGCCTCGGGCGCCAGGTCCGATAGAGCGCCGAATAAACGGCCATGCCTGCCCTCCCCTGCTGCGACCATCGACGCGGAATCCCCTACCTTTCGCCTAGCGCAGAAGCTTACCTGCCATAGCTTTGCCGCAGCGCACCGCATCACTCGACGCATCCCGCGATGGTGATCGCAGACACTGGATGGCGGAAAGTTCGGGGCGGACGCGGAGATCCTGGCCAGGCGGGGCCCGCGGACTCCAAGGGAGGTACATGCGGTGCGAAGAGACGTCATGGTCATGATGCGGTTGGGCCGCGCACCGGAGGAGGGCTTGGGCCCAGAAGCACAGGAACTGGTGGCTGCGATAGCCGACGCTCGCGGCGAATACCGGCGGGCTATCAATTATTTCCACTGCGTATCGCAACCGGAACTCGTAGAACATGCCGTGCTCCTATTAGCTGCCGCTGAATGCCGTTACGCCTATCTCCTCGGTCAGGCGCGGCAGACCGGTATCCGGCTGCCGTGGACTGCCCCGCTTGAAGGATAGGTGGTTGCCGCAGAAGCTTTTCACCTGAAATTCGCAATGTAGCCCCAGGGACGGGGACCCCGTATGTCAACCCCATCGGGGCGAACGGGTGTAGTTGTCAAGGTGCGGAGGAGGCGGTAGCGCTTGGGGCCGGTGCTCAGGTCATCCCGCCTGGCGGACCGGAATGGACCGTGCAGTGCTGAACGCATCCTCGTCGCAGGGGCGCCGGTGCGTCCACATGGCGTGGATGATGCGCAACCCGGATGCGGTCCCAGACCTTGTGTCGCAGCCAGTAACCGTCGTGTACCAGCCGATGAGAGATCGGCCGCGCGGACTGCCCGTCCGAGCGCGTAGTCAGTCGGACGTCGGGCTTGGGCGACCGGCCCGGGGCAAGCTTCGAGGGACAAGCCCCAGCCGCCCGAGAGGGTGGGACTCACCGAGGGGGCCGACGAGAGTCACCGGGCCGTAGCATAAAGCGAATGCTGCCGCGTCGTTAAGAGGTTTCTCGGAAAGCTGAAACCCGTTCAGGGAGCGCATGTCTGAGATGCCCTGCAACCCTTGATACACAATGTGTTGATGCCT
>JAJYVN010000324.1 GCA_021791995.1 Bacillota bacterium | reverse complement strand
CTGGCCAGGAGAACGGCCTGGTGAAACCGGCTGCTGCGAAGCAGGAACGTTCCAATAGGAAACCGGCAGTAGCCGGAAATAAAAGACTATAAGAACAGGAGTGGTATTCCATGTCTACGTCGGTGGCCGTGATCGGGTGTGGGAACCGCGGGCTGCAACTGGCACGTGCGATCCTCCAGGCGGAAGGGCTTTCACTCGCAGCTGTTTGTGATGTCGATCCGAATCGCTTGGGCGCGGCGATGGAGACCCTGGGTGTTCCTGGTGAACGGGACCACCAGCTCCTTTTGGCTCGCGCTGACGTGGATGCGGTCCTGGTCGCTACCAGCGCCCGCTTTCACGCGGCCGTCACCTTGGATGCCCTTGCCGCCCACAAGCACGTCTACGTCGAAAAGCCGTTGGCTGACACGCCGACCGTGGCGCGTCAGCTTGCCCGGGCGGCCGAGCAGGCAGACGTTGTGGCAATGGTTGGCTATCAGCGTCGCTTCGCGCCCATGGCGCGCGCCCTTGCGATGGAGGTTCCAGCGATCGAGCCGATCCAATGCACCGTGGTGGCGCAACGCGGACCCATGAACGCACAGTTCTTCTTCCCCGATCACTACGGTGGGATCGTCGACAATACGACACACGCCTTGGATCAGGTGCTTTGGAGCATGGGCGGCAGACCCGAAGGGGTGATGGGACACGTGCGCCGGGGCTCCATCTTGGGCGATGGCACCATCGAGTGCATGGAAGTCGTGATTGACTTTGATGGGGGGAGGAGCGCGAGCGTGATCTCAAGCATGCTCGGGGTTGGGGCGGCCAACCTGAACGAATACGTGGGTCGCTTGGGCAACGTTTGGACAACGGATGGCCGCACGCTGCACGTGACGCGCCATCCCGCCATCACCGAGGCGGGCGCCAAGAAACCGGCTGGTCTCGAAGTGCGCGAGGTGACGTGCTCCGGTGGTGGTGGAGACGGGTCGGTCCTGGCGCTGGAGCACTTCGCTGTGCGAATCGCTGGCGCACAGGCCGAAGGCTGGCCGCGAGGCTGCAGCTTTGCCGAGGGTGCGGCTGCCATCGCTGTCAGTGCTGCGATGGTCCAGTCCGCGGAGGAGGGGCGTCGGGTGCCACTGGACGAGGCGCAGTAGCTATGCACGATCACGTGGGTGTGGCGTATGCATGAGGGAGGCAGTGGGGAGATGTGAGGCCCGTGCCAGGGAACGCCCTCTACCGTGCTGGCCGTCGTGCAAGGGTTCGTCAGCTGGCCGGACTGTCGCTTGGCCTTGCGCTCGACGTCCAAGGCAAGGACCATTTTGCCTCCCCCCTGCGCGCTGCGTTGGCGGTTGCCGAGGCGCTACGTGTTGTGGCCGAGGTGCTGGTGGAGGTCGATGACGCACTCCCACTCGCCGAGGCGGCCTCCGATCGGGTGGAAGAATTGACGCGGGCCTGCCGCCGGTGCCTTGTGGTACCCGAGCGGGCATGGGTTGATCTTTCCCGACCCTTGCCCACGTGGCCCGCCGGGCAGCGAGCGACCATCGCGGTCTATCGCGGCCTGATGACGGCCCTGGAAGAACTGGACCGTACGGTGCAGGCCTGCATTGCGCAGTGGCCCAACGCCCCAGGGATCGAGCTGGCACGGATGCACCAAGTGGAGGCTCGCAGCATCCGTGAGGCATCGGGCTGGCTTGGGCGCTTGGACCGCCCATCGCTTCCGCGGACGGATGTTCGGGACCTGTTGTGGAACGGGGCACTGCGACACTATCTCCTGGCGTTGCGGGATGTCGGGATGGAGCGAGGGCCCATCCTGGTAGGAGCCCCGAGCGCGCCTCCGGTGGCAAGGGGCATCTCTTGGCCGGTGTATGTGCTGGCGGCGGCGTGGGTCGGCCTGGCGCTGACGGTGTGGGGCGGGACGCTCGTCCACCTCGTTTTTCGCTCAGGCATGAACGCATGGGAGTTCTGGATTGTGATCGGTATTCTCAGCGTGCTGGTGTTTCGTCGTCGGCGCGCGTAGATGCCCTAATCCGTCGCGTTCGGGGGATCGACCAAGCCGAGGGACCACGTGCCCATACCGGAGGATGCTCTTCCCTTTGGGAAGGCAAGGGGTCCTGTTCAGACCGTGCACAGGTGGCGGCTCAGGTGGTGTCAGCCATTGCCCGATTTGCCTGACCAATGAAGACAAATGCCATTCGTGCCGCCCCAATCCGGCTTGCGCCGGTTGCGCATGGTTCCTTCCCGCCTGTCGGGGTGGGAGCCGACCCCATACGCATGAGCGAGGTCGGCGAGCCATTGGGAGTCGCCCTACGCCTCTCGCAGGAGGCCCTTTGCGCACTCACGTAGGACCAGTAGCCAGCCCCACCACTGACCAGAACCTCCCGGCTCGGAGCGCAAGGGCATTCGACCGCAGGGGCATCTGTCCTGCGTCGGACGTTACCCCCCACCGTCTCTGGTGAGCCCTCTCGGCTCGCAGCTACGCTTGCCTTTCGGCAGCGACTTGTTTCGGCGGCTTCCGGTTGGGTGGGATACTGGAATGTTCGATCCCATTTCCGCGTCAGGTTCCATGCCGCCACGACGTTGGCATCGCCCCTGAAGCCACAGTGTACGCACCGGACTCGGCTTGGATAGCCGCGTCCATCCGGCGAAAACCTCTCGCTGGATGGCTACCGTGCGGGCAAGCTTGGCTGGTCGAGAGCACCCGTTCTCCGATCACACCGTTATGGTCGGATCGCAAGTGGGTAATGTCAAGCCTCTATGTCAACTCGGCCCTGGTGTCCACAGCTGCAACGCTCCGGGTTTCACCGAGAAGGTTGCTGGCAGTCCACCGATCACCTCACCGTCGGCATGGACGGGCACACTCGACGGTCCATCCACATGGATTTCTCGGGCCTGGACCATCGACACACGGCGATCGCGGAGGTGGCCGCCGCGGAAGACCATCGCCAGAAGTCCTAGAAGCGGAAATCCGTGGAGAGCGTCGACGAGGAGCACGTTCAGCAGTCCATCATCAATGCGCGCCCCGGGACAGATTTTCATTCCTCCCCCGTAGGCCGCACCATTACCGACAGCGATGAGCAGCCTTTTCTGCGGTGCTTGCTCAGTACCGTCCAGGGTAATGGTCAATGCGGGGTTTTCATAGTGAAAGGCGAGGCGAACGGCGGTCGCCAGGTAGGGCACAGTACCTTGTCCCTTCCGGGGCATTTCACTGACGATGCGCGCCACCTGGGCGTCAAAGCCGACGCCGGCGACGTTGATATAGTAGCGGCCATTGACGAACCCGAGATCCACTGCCCGAGTGCTGCCTTTGGCCAAACGGGCCGCGATGTCTTCGGTTTGTCCCGAGACACCTGCTGAGCGGGCAAAGTCATTGCCGGTCCCCATGGGGAGAAG
>JAJYVN010000323.1 GCA_021791995.1 Bacillota bacterium | reverse complement strand
AACAAGCACCCGCCGGGGAGCACACGGTCCGGCCTGCCGAGCGTCTCCACGAGCGCCCGCACAAAGTGGTACAAAGGTGGCCCGGCGAGTGAAGGGAGAAAACACACGCCCCCCTGGGTCCGAACATGCTTCCCAGACGACCCACATCGGTAAATTCCAGAACGTGCCGCATCATAGCCAGGTCCCCACCGATGGTACTGAGCGCGACTCTGGTGGCCGCGGCGAGATCGCCCAAGGGCCAGAGGACCCAGGGGAGCGCCCGTGATCCCGGCAAAGTCCGGATACCGGTCGATCCGTCGCCGCCACGGCCCCACGATTCTTCCTTGCCGGCAGAGCTCCAGCGCCGACGGGAGCGACTTTGCCGAATACCTGAGGTCGCCCCGCTAACCGATACACTAGAAGTGCAATGCGAGCACTGCGGGCCGGGGCCTCCCGTATGCGGCGCGCGCAGGTAACTGCTCGCGCACAGCGAATGACCGTACCGACCATACTCCACAAGGGAATGCCAACTACATCCCCCCAGTTCGGCTGTAGCCAAGTCATCCGGATCAGGCCACAGTCATTTACGCTCGCGCGGACAAAAACGCGCGGCAAAGCTCCAAATCTTCGGGCCCATCGACATCCACCCCCATGCCGGGATCGTCGACCGGAACCGCTCCGGCAGGGAAACCGAGGAGACGGCTCCCCGCCGCCTCCGCACTCACAAGACGGGCTCGTCCAAGCACTAATTCGATCAGTAGCGGCCAGCCGAGCAGGCCCGCCAAGCGCAGCGGTCGCTTGCGCTCGGCATAAAACCTCTCCAGCAGGGCCAGTGCGCCATCCACTGCCGCAGCCTTCAGGTAAAAGCAGTTGCCACCCGTAAACGATCCCTCCCGGAGGTGAACATATGTTCTGCGCACCCCCGGGAAGGTGGCCTCGCACACCTCCTTGCGGATGATCGGGTAGGCGAGGTACAGCTCACGCTCCCGTGCTGCCTCCATAAGCACCCCCAGGGCACCTGTGGTCAACAGTGGGGCGTCCGCTGTGGCAACCAGCAGTTCCTCGCCCGGAACGCGGCTGTTAGGTGCGGCGGCGAGGGCGTGACGCAGGCTGGTGCTCACCCGCTCTCCAGGCGCTACGACCAGAACGTCCGGCGCGACGAGTTCGGCTGGCCCTGCCCCTGCAATGATCACGCGCGTCACATCTGGCACCGCGACAAGCGCATCCACCACATAACTGACCATTGGCCGGCCGGCGATCGGAATGAGGGCTTCCCAACGTACTTCCGGCGCCGCCGCCGCCAGCCCGGCAGTGTTCCTCCGGCCAGCAAGGATGATACCGATGGCCATCCCATACCTCCACACGGCGCCGCGTCAGCCGGCGCCCACGTCAACGCTGCGCCACGACGCGGACGCCTCCGGCTTCGAATCGTGCCGTCTTCGCCCAGATACCTTCGTTACGCAGTTGGTTCGCAATGGCGTCAGCACGGCGCAGGGAGGGTGCCAGCGCCCACACCGCCGCCCCCGAACCGCTTATCAGCGCGCCCACGGCGCCTGCGCTCCTGAGACGCAACCTGAGGGCCGCCATGTCCGGCCGAAGCGGCAGGAGGGCATCCTCGAACGAGTTCGCCATCACCGTGGCCAACCGCAGGCGCGCAACACGGGAACGAACCGTGGGCCCGCGCAAGCACTCCGCGATGACCCCCTCGATCGCCGGGCAACTCCGGTGCTCCAAGGAATCCAGCGCGGCATAGGCCGCGCCGGTCGGACTCCCAAGCGTGGGGCACGCCACTACCACCGGCCAGGCGGGAAGAGCCCTGAGAGGCGTCAAACGATCGCCTCGGCCCTCCCCAAGAACGGTTCCGCCAGCAAGAAAAAACGGAACATCTGCACCCAGCCCCGCCGCCAGTTCTGTCAGGCGCCCGAGCGGCCAATGAAGCCCCCACAATCGGTTGCACCCAACGAGGGTAGCCGCAGCATCGGAAGAGCCCCCGCCGAGGCCGGCCTCTGCCGGAATGCCCTTACGTACGCGAATGCATGCACCGGAATCCAGCCGCGCCGCGCGACGCAGGGCCTCGGCAGCGCGCCAAGCGAGGTTCGTCGGACCATCCTCAATCCTGGGATCGCTGCAGCAGACCGTGAGCGTGTTCCGAGCCGTGATGTGAATCGAATCCCACAGGGAAATTGCCTGCAACACGGTTCGCACTTCATGGTAACCGTCGGCTTGCCGGGCGCCGACAGACAGGACCAAGTTGACTTTGGCGGGTGCCAATATGCGGAGGCTCCCGCGCAACCGTCGGCCAACTCCTTACAACAGGCGCTCCAAGTACTGTGCCCACGGCGTTCCGTTCCCCACAATCAACCCTCGCCTTGCACATTTACATGAATATAAGTTTGTATCATGCAAGAACTATCAACTTTTCCGATATCGGCGAAAACCGCTGTGCCGAGTCCGCCGCATGAACACCGCTGACTGAACATCCATTGGTCCACTGATCACTGTCAAACCCTGAGATTCTGCCCGGCTATCCGGGCTTCCCCACGGGCCGAAGCGGCGGATGCATATGGCGTCCTGCGGAACAGCAGGACTAATGCCTGCCCCCTTGCGTCGCACAGACCGGATCCGGAAAATCACATTGCAAGACGCAATGCCACCGCCCAGGAATCCCTGCGGCACGCGCCTAACCGGCGGTAAATTGGAGCCGCTGAAGCCCCTTTTGTCCACAGAGACTCAGTTCGACAATATCGGTGAGGAGGTCGGCATAACTGTATGAGACCCGCCGATACTGCTTGTCCTCATCCAAGAGGATCACAAAGTGCGACGCGTAGGTCCGCTCCAGCGTACCCTCCCGCTCCACGACCTTCTTACGGCCGCGGTTGGCCTTCACCAACACACGTTGACCGACGAATCCATCCAATCCACGACGGATATCCGAGAGGACGCTATGGCCACGCGCCATCGGTTCACCCCTCTCTACAACGCCGTTAGATGAGTATACCACGAAGACACTGGCCCGTCAAAAATGGCATAGTATAGATGTGGCCCCTTGCCGGTGTCAAGCGCCGGGGTTTTCAGTGGGTGCGCCGCACAATTGTGGTTGGGTCAAGCAGCGCTCCTCAAGCTCCGAGCGCTGGGGCGGCGCATCTGGGGTTGTTTGGCCCAGAACCGCGCCCACTGTCCGGAGCGGTGGACGGCGCGCAAACTCGCCACGGCCTGTGCCCCCTTGTGTCGCCAACGCATGCCTGCATCCTTTTCTCACGCTTCAACCACCTGCTTACAGCCACCCTCGACCATACCGGAGCCCAGAGGGAGCGCGGCAGCGGCGAAGTCGGGGTACCGCATGCGTGAAGCGTTCTGGCCGAAGTAGTCCAGGCCCAGGCGCACC
>JAJYVN010000322.1 GCA_021791995.1 Bacillota bacterium | reverse complement strand
CCTACACAGAGGTCGCCGTCACCGCGGCGCTGGCCGGCGAAGGGCGCAGCGTCTATGCCTTCCTGCGCCTTGCGAACGTCGGGGGGCGTGAGGTCCTATTCCGCGTCCATCGCCCCGAGACCCTGCGCGCGCTTTCGCGCACCCTGCGCCAGATGGCCGATGACGCCGACCGCCTGCGACGATCGGCCAAGCCTCCGCGTACACCCGTCGCCCGCGTCACCGTGATCCCTTGAACTCGCGGCCCGTGGCCGGCGGCGGGCAGCTCCCCTCAGGGTGCTGCCCGCCGCTCCGCTTCTCTGGGAACACCCGTAAGGCGACAAAATCTCAGATGCCCCCCAGCCACGCCCGCAGATCGTCCGCCCCTCTGCCCGCTGGCAATGCCTCCAGCCATTGTGGGTTGGCCATGGCATCGCCCCTTGGAATCACGCAAGGCGAAGATCGATGCCATCTACACTGGGTCGTCCAAGAGCCTGGCGCAGGGCAGGATGGTCGGGTGGGGGAGGGTCAGGTCGAGCGCCGTCAGGCGGGAGGCACCCAGGGCCAGCGCCGTGCCGGCCGGAACGACGACCTTGCCGATGCGACCGGTCCGTACGAACAGGACAACGTTGCCCCGGTGCCAGACCAGGTCGGCAGCGGGCGCATAGAGGACACCGCCGGCGCGGGCCGGTCCACCCGCACCGAAGAGGGCGGCAACGGCGCCGATGCGCTGCGCCGCCAAGGGACGCCCGCGTGCGAGACGCTCGACCGGGACGCTTTGCGCGACCGGGCTCAGGCGGAGCGCGAGGGGCCGGCTTGCGCTCGCCGTGAGGCGCGGGTAGCGCCTGGCCCCCTGGCGCACGTGGGCGGAGCGCAGGGGCGTGGGGTCCCGGCCGGGGTGGGGCAGCCGAGAGCATCCACGTAGAGACGACGGCCGAACCACGCGCGCGCCGGTACCGCACGGGGCGACGGTCACCGCTCGACCCGGCCGTCCGCAGTCACGACCGTCGTGCTCCGGACCGGTAGTGCATCGGCACCACGTCCCCGACGGCGAGACGGCCAAGGGGCGCCGGCGCCACGATGCCCCGGGCCGAGAGGTAACTGACCGCGCGGTCGACGTTCACGAGGTCGATCCAGCCGGGGGACGACACGCGTGGTGTTGCGATGGCGTAGCCCGCGGCCCGTAACGCGCGCATCACGTACTCGGCGCACGGAAAGTCGGGCTGATCGTAGCCGAGCCCTGTGGTCTGGCGACTCCACGACCAGCGATCCCAGACGACACCGTAGCGGCCGACCGCAGCACCGTCTGCGACGGTGAGGCGGAGGGCCAGGCGCTCATAGAGCATTTCGACACCGCGCACCGGCGGCCGGACGAGAAGGTGAGGGAGAAGGGCGACGAGACCGAACAGGGAGGAGGCGGCAAGGGTGGGCATTGCTCTCCCCCTTCGACCGCTGAGTCTAGCCGTCGTGTCGCCCGCACGGCGTGCGAGATTGGGAAGGCGTGATGGACCGGGCGCCGTCCCCTGCCCTCGCACGCGCCCACCTGCCCCCGGCGCGCCGCTACGCCTTGTGTGGGCGGACGAACGGCGTACGCTCGCAGATCTTCGACCCTGGCGGCGGGAGGCGTGCCAAGGTGCGGTTCTCGCCGGGTCTTGCGCTCGTCGCGCTGACGACCGCCGTGGCGGGGGCGGCGCCCGGGGCCACGGTCGTCCGCATCGGAGCGGCCGCCGTGGGCTATTCGCTATATAGAATGGGCAGGTTGAATACCAATGCACTGCCAATCAGATGGACGATGCTCTTGAGGGCGTCGTCCGCTCCCCGCGCCGGCGATCCTGGCTCTAAATCTTCCTCCCGACGGTGCGGACCCGGTCCACTGGTTCGGGCAGGTTCTCGGGCACCTCTTCGAGCAGGGGTCGCCGCCACCCCCATGTTCCCGCGCCAGCTGATCGCTCCGGGGTCAAGTGGCGGTCGATGCTGCGCCGACTGATACCCAGCCCTCGGGCGGCGGCGCTCTTGTGTACGCCCATGCCGAGGAGCGCCTTCAATTCTCCCACCCCGGCGTCGTCCAGTCGGCGCTTGCCACCCTTGTAGATACCGCACCGCCTCACCAGCGCGATTCCCTCCCGCTGCCGTTCATGGATGAGCGCGCGCTCGAACTCCGCGACCGCTCCCATCAGCGACAGAAGAGAGCGGTCATTGGCGTGTCCTCTCCCGTGAACGTGAGTGCCTCCTTGATGAACTCCACCCGGACGCCCCGACCGGTCAACTCGCGCGCGAGCCATCGCGGGCCCTCGAGGCTATGAGCCAGTCGGTCCATCGAGTGGACCACGACGGTATCGCCATGGCGGACGTAGGCGAGGAGCGCGTCGAGTTCGAGTCGCTTGGTGTCCTTACCCGACGCCTTGTCGGTGAACATTCGGTCAGGGACGATGCCGTCCAACTGACGTTCGCGGTTCTGGTGGACGGTCGAGATGCGCACGTAACCGACCCGCTGGCCGACGGTAACGGTACCCCTCCTCCGGGCCAAGACGTTGGGATCTCGACAGATAGGGGAAACCGCCTCGAAGGGCGGCCGGTGAAGCGGCGATCGGCCTGCGAGACAACCCGGAGGACGATACAACCTAAAAGTAGAAACGTAGTATACTGCCCACCTGAACGGCAGGCAGCTCATCATGGAGTTGAAGGGGCAGGGTTGGGTGCTGGCCCGAGTCGAAGGCTCCCACCATGTCATGGTGAAAGAAGGGCACCGGCCAATACCCGTCCCGGTTCACGGCACCAGAGACCTGCCGACGGGGATCGTGGCGGCCACACGAAGTGAGGCACGACAGCCGTGATCTTAGAGTACCCCTTCCGGTTTTGGAGCGAAGGTGGCGTAGTGTACGCGCAAGGCCTTGAACCGCTCGACAACGTTCTGACGTTTGGGGAGGACGACACCTCAGCCAGGGCTGCCGCTCGCGAAGCGCTATCCGGTGTCCTGGCGGCCATGCTGGACCGTGGTGATACCATTCCAGCGCCGCCGACCGAGGCTCCGCCAGGAACGCATCCCATTGAACCCGAGCCACGCACCGCGTGGCCCGCCCTGATGCGTTTGGAGAGGGAACGCGCTCACATGACACAAGTGGAGCTTGCTCGTCGGCTCGGTGTGTCATTCCAAGCCGTGCAGAAGTGGGAGCGGCCAAGCGCGAATCCCACGCTGGCGACGATGGATCGAGTGCTGCGGGCCTTAGGCCGCCGCTTGGCGCTAGTCGACTGAAAGCGGCGCCAAGGTTTCAACCGAAAGACGGCTCCTCGACTAGCTTGTGACCCATTTTCAGGTTCCTCGCTGAAGAAGGTGAAGCGCGAAGGATTATGCAGGCTGAGTGCGTAGGTGGCGGGCGAATGGCCCGCCGCTAAC
>JAJYVN010000321.1 GCA_021791995.1 Bacillota bacterium | reverse complement strand
TAGCCATGCGACAAGCCTACGCCGGTCTCCGCCCCATGTCCAGGCAACATGAGTTCGTATATCAGCCGGTCCTTGACCCGTCCCCCTTGCCAGGACTTGATGGACGCGCCACTAGCGATCCGCTATGGTATATGATGGTTGCCTTGGTGCTTGCAGGAAACTGACCGCAGGTGTAGGCTGCCCGCAGGGGGCGATGAGATGCGTTGGCAGTTCGACGCAGAAGACCAGGTGTGGCATGCGGAGCGACGTGGACACCGCGGGTCGGTTGCCGCAGGAGTACATTTCGTTGGCGGTCTATACTTCCCTAGCGCCGCTCGGTTCCAGGTCAAGGGCGCCATGGAGGATGAGGAGGAAGTGGCGGGGATGCACGCGCGCGAGGGGATGCCGACACTTAGCGAAGCACTGCGCGTTGCCGAAGCCTGGCTAATCCTGCTGGTTGCCTAACCGCGCTTTGGAGTGAGCGAGCGGCACACCTTTGGGGTACTCCTTTCGGGTATGCCGCTCGCCGTCTTTCGTCGTCCATTATCCTACTGGCGTAACCCTCCTATCCTCCGAAGTAACCCTTTGGGGTAGGTTGGTTGCCGGTGGTCGAAGCCGTCGGTGCCGGGGACTCGGCATGCACAGTGTACGTGCCGGGCTTGGGGTCAGAGGATGTCTTCCGGGCCGATGAGTTTGCGTTCCAACGTCCAGCCGAGTTCGGCAAGAGCGGATGCGGCACGTTCCGCCGCTTCGCGTTCACGTGGGGTGTGGGGCTGCAGCGTGAGGAGATGCCCGCCGGGGAAGGGCGGAGTCAGGATGAGCAAGCAAATAACGAGTTCGTTTTCGGTCGCCAAGGTGGGTGCCTTCCTTCGGTATATCGGTTGAATGGGGACAAGACTGCTTCACTCCCTTTGCGTTGGTGGTTGTCTTGAAGACTAACAGCCGATGCGAACAACGGGGCCGAGATTCACAAGTTTGCCGGTGGCGTCATAAGTGCCGGAAGAGTGGTACAGAGATGCTGTCACGTAGAGGGGTCCTGGGAGGGAAGCCAAGTCGGAAGGGTCTAAGTTCGAGGTCAATGTCGGATCGTTGCACGTCGCCGAAAGGCTGCCTGCGGTGATGGAAAGTGTAAATGGGGCCGGACCCATCAGCGCAGAAAGAGGAATCGGGGAAGTTGATCCGGATTGGGCCGTCTCCGTTAGGTGCGTATAAGCGTTGCTGATGCTGATGGTCATTGGTGGGCATGGGGTCGCACCGTAGCCGAGTGGGCCACTATTCGCACCGCCGGTGGGAAGTACACCTTCGCACGTCACGGCAACAGAGAAGGAGCCGGAGGATTCGGTGGGTGCGGGCTGTAGAACGATGTGGGTTGTGCCGCCATTGAACACCACGGACAGTCGCGGCGACGTGAATCCAGTAAGTCCATGCCCTTGCAGCGTAGCAGTGCCGTCCGTCGCAGTAACAGTAAGTGGGGTCTGTGCTTGTGCAGACGGCACGGACTCTTTGACGATTGTTTCTCCCTGCGCGTTGGTTGCTGGAAACTGGCTCACATACCAATCGACGGTGTGTGTATCAATGTAGATGCCAGAAAGCGGGTGCCCACTTGCATCGGTGACTAGGAAGGCTTCGGTGACGGTCGCCGTTGTCGGCTGCGACTGGGATGGCGATTGAGTTTGGGGCCGTGGTGCTGCCGATGTATTCGGATGTTGGGGCGGTGCTGTTACGTCGGCGGCACCGTGCCCGGACGGCTGGGACGCGGAAGGAGTAAGCGTGGCAGCAGAGACTCCGAAGAAGCGCGCGAGGTCATCACCGCTCGCATCCATGTCCGCCTTGAATTGACTAGCGGTTTGTTCTGCGACTTGCAGGGCTAAGTTGGCTTCTGCAGGGGAGGTTGGGTCAAGCATTGCTTGACGGAGGTTCGGCATGAGAACCCGCCAAAGTGGCGATGCGTTCCCTCCCGCGTGAGTCGCGTCGAGTTCATCGACCGTCGCGAATGCCGTCGCGTCAGGGGCTACGGGCATATAGATGCTCGCCGCGCAAATTGAGTTCCCGTTGGCGTCCGCAAGGCAGGATATACCGTTGAAGTTGGGTGTCGCGCCGCCGCTCAGCATCAGAAGGTCGGATGCTATGGTCCCGTAGTCACGAGAGGAAAGCGTATCAATCGGACCCGTGGATGGAATTGAAAGCCGTATCACGGGATGCGGGACGCCAACCATGACCCGAAGCGTGGCATTCACGGCAATCGGAGAGGACATGACGCTTGGTACAATGCTGAACGCACCATGGGAAACGAAGGCCAATGCCTGTTGAGCGGCAGCTTGGGCGTCTGCGGGGACTTGCCGATCGGTCCATCGGAGGGTGAACGCCGTTTGTTGAGCGGTCCCCGAACTGGAGTCGCTATTGGCGTGCGAGGTGGCGTGGCCGGAAGCAGACGTTGACTTGGAGGCCGCGTGTTGGTCCGCCGTCGATGAAGCGGATGCCAAAGGCTGTCGGGCTATAGCGCAACCAGACACCAACGGCAGCATGAGTGCCAACGTAGCCAAAGCCGCAACCGTCCGTGCAGATGCCATATTTTCCCTCCTGATCTGATGATCGAGCTTCTGCGCCGAGATGGGCAATCCTGCCGTGGGCTATGCGCCAAAACGCCGTCCGACAACCGCCTGCATATCGGGCCGCGCCAGCAGGTCTGCGGGATCATCGGCACCTTGAAGGTACGCCAGGGGCAAGATGTCCGCCGTGGCGCCAGCGTCCCGGAAACTCTGTGCCCAGACTTCCGTTACGGGTGGCTCGCCGTCTTTGCTCAGGTAGAAGTCAGCGTCGAGCGCCAGCGTCACGTAATGGCCACCGTAGGCCAGTTCGCGCACCTGACTGGGCGACATGGTGCCGCAGGTCGCGACCACGTTCCGCTCCGCCAGCGTAGGCCCACCACGCAACACGCCCGCTTCGCTAAGGACGACCATAGCCCACGCATCCAACGCCGATTCGACGATGAACAGCCGCCGGGGCCGCTGACGGCGGACCAAGGAGAGGCCGAATGTGCCTTTCCAACCTTCGGTGACAACCCACGGCGGGGAGTCGCCAGCAGGGGCGAGGAGCCTGCAGGTTGCACCAGTGGTTCGGGCGCCATGGCTTGTGAAGAAGACCGCACGGGGTCCGCCCTGATACCATGGGCTGTAGGTGGGTGCCCAGGTCGTCTCTGCAGCAAGCGCCCGCACGGCTGCCCACGGGAAACCGCGCTTGCTCAGGTAAGTAGCCGCCGGATGGTCGGGGCCGGTCACGTTCGCGAGGTTCATCGAACGAACCCAGTGCAGGGGGTCACGCTGGATCTCCTCTGCGTGCGCCGTGGCCGCGCGGGCTGCGTCCTGACTCAGTGAGGAGGGGATGCCGACCACGTAGGCGCCGCCGTTCGGCAGTGACCACGGGC
>JAJYVN010000320.1:1367-3416 GCA_021791995.1 Bacillota bacterium | reverse complement strand
TCCAGTCTTCCGAAGACCATAAATCGTTTCTCGGGAACCCGGGGGAAGATGTCCTCCGGGAAAGGCGGGGCGGAGACCCCCGAGAAGAGCGCTTCGAACGAGCCGCGCGGCGTCAGCGCCGGGGGCACCGGTAGCGCCACCCCCCCAGGCGGAGCTGTGGCCCGTGCCCACCAAACCACCGTCGGCCGTGCCGAGGGCTCAACCGGCGGTGCTGGCGCTGCCCCCACCCCAACGCGCGTGGCCGCTTCCCACGCGGCCCAGCGTGCGAGCGCCGCCCGTGTAGAGGTCCGCCGCCGCATGCGTCAGCACCGCCTCCCGCAAGGCGCGCGCCCGGGTGTCCTAGCGCGCTGACCGCACCTCCGCGAAGGGGGGACAACGCCCGCTGCCAGGTACGCCTGGTGGCGAGCGTTTGTCCTGATCGCCTTGGTCAGATTCTTGAAGGCACCGGCCGGTTTCTGTCGAATTTTGGGAGACTCCTTCTCTGGAGACGTTATAGCAAATCTGCTATGATCTGAGGCGCCGGCAATGCAAACGGACTCCTTTCGCGCTCACCCGGCCTTTCTCCGAAGCCTGAAGGCCTTTCGCCGCGAAACCCTACGGGATGTCACCACGCAGTTGCTTACGTTCCTCGAGGATTGGGAGTTTGCCGACTCCGTCGATGAGCTACCCCGTAAGTGGCGGTTTGAGCACCCCCAGGGAAGGGAGCCCGCGGGCTATGACTTCCTCATGAGGCGTATATATCCAACCCGAGCCACGCGTGCGGCTCTGGTGTTCACCCATGACTGGAGGAACGCCTGGTGGTTGCATATCTGGCC
Organism: Bacillota bacterium; assembly: GCA_021791995.1. GTDB lineage: Bacteria > Bacillota > Sulfobacillia > RBS10-35 > JAJYVN01 > JAJYVN01. Next base: position 2,601 of record JAJYVN010000320.1, on the reverse strand, counting down.
AAAGCAGGAGGGTCGCGATGCTGACCACTACGGCACGGCTCGAGATCGCGCGAGGGAGCTGTGGGATGACCGTCAGGCCAGGGTTGAGACGATGACCATCGCCGGGGCGATCGAGAGGGCGTCCGGACGTGAATGAGGGGGTCGCTACAGTGCCAACACGTACGGGTGCAGAGCCGGACGCTGCTGCGGCGCGTGGCGCCAGGGCGCGCGATGCCTCAGCGCCGAACATCCGGGAATGCCTGCTGGACATCGCTGCAGGTGACCCCGAGTTTGCGCGCGCGGCGCTAAAGGCGAAGTTTCTCGGTGACGCCACGCGTGCGTTGGTGCGCGCTCGCAAGGCACACAAGCTTACGCAGGCGGACGTCGCCCACCGCCTGGGGACCACCCAGTCGGTTGTGGCTCGCATGGAGGGCGACCGCCGCGGGTCGGTCTCCCTAGGTCGCTACGTGGACTGGGCGTTTGCGTGCGACGTCCTTCCAAGCGTGCCGGTCCTGCAAGACGCGGCCGATGTACAGGCACTGGTGCGGCCCGCGTATGCTCGCGATACGGTAGCCGCCGCGCCAACGGCGCCCCTCGTCATGGCGCAGCCGATGGAGGTTCTTTGGTCGTCTTCTGACGTGGACTTCAGTGCGGACCAGGGCTGGAGCTGGGGCGGCATCAGGTTGAAGGCCGACACTTCCGCCAGTTTCGCCGCATTTGCGCGAGATAACCTTCCTGCCGCCCAGGGCAGTCACGGTACGTTCCTGTCCGGACTCACCGGCGCAAGCCTTGACTTGAGTCACTGGGGAGAGTGGCCCTGCGGCCAGGTCCTGATCGCTCACGAAGGGAGGATCGATCCCGGCGTCGGCCTGTTTACCAAGACCGTCGTGGAGTGTTCCAGTCAATACGAGGCAGCCATGAAGGCGATGCTAGGACCTGGCCTCGGGAGTCAGGGTGGCACCGTGGCCGGCCGCGCCGCGCAGCCAGCGCAAACCGTGCAACCGTCGCAGCCGGGCTCGTCCCGAGACGCGGCCTAGGAGTGATCGCGGTGGAAGATGTCCGCTACATGACAGCCGCCCGTGCGTATGAGTACAACACCGACGATTTGAAACTCACGCTGCTGTGTACGACTGCGGCTCTGAACAAGCTTCAAGCGTTGTTTCAGTTTCAGGGCGGCCTATTTGTGCAAACGCCGCCGGCGACCTTTGGCCCAGTGGCCCAGACGTTGCCGCCTGGAGTCATCTGCGCTCTGGGG
>JAJYVN010000320.1:0-1357 GCA_021791995.1 Bacillota bacterium | reverse complement strand
CCTGCACATAGAGCCGCGCCGGATTGTCATTGGCATCGCGGGTGCGAGCGAGTCGCTAGATGCTGTATATGCGGCGATGCGCGACGCTCTGTCTGGGATCGTCGGGGCGGACGGACGCCCTGCGATGCCGTCACACGAGAGGTCTAGTGACTACTCGGAAGTCATGGCGCGATTTGGTACGGATCTGGAAGCGGGGTTGACACCGCGGGTTAGAGACGCTCTTCGACGCCTGACGGGGGCGTCGCCCGACCAGATCGCCGCACTCATGTTCTTCGGGCGCGCGACGAACGCCGGGGCGGAATATGAAGGCGACATCGTGATTGGCAACTCCGCACCCGGGTTTAAGATCTCGCTGCGCCAAGGCACGCCGGTCGGTACACGCCACTATCTCAGTACCGCGCCCCTCCGCTCGAGCGAGCACGTCGAAGCGCTGCGGGCCTTCGAGGACGCCCTGACTGGATCCCAGGCGTAAACCTTACGGACGAGTTGTGCCTCCAAGGCAGTTACCGCGGGAGGGGCCGGCGTGCATCCGTTAGGGTCTTCGACATTCACGACGGTGACGAGCTCGAGGTGACTGCCGGGGGAGAGCACGTCCTCATCCGGAAGGCATTGGACCACCATGGTTCGCCTAATCTGCCGCCTGATATGACCGCAACCTGCGACCCCCGGGGTCAAAGGCAATAGAGTTGCCTTGCGCAGTCGCTGCATAGAGGCGAGGGCTCCGAGCGTGTAACGCGAGCATAGGTCACCAGCCGCGGCGGTCACGCGGCAAGTTCGACATGTACGGCTAAGTTCGTGGCAATCGACAAGAGGCGGGTTGCGGGCGACGGGGGGTCAGGGCGACGGTCCGACGCCGACGACGGCGGCGCGCTCGAGGGCCGCCTGCAGCAGGCGCAACCCCTCGGCGTGGGCTTCCAGCCCGTGGGGGCCCTGAACGCCTGTGAGCAGCGTGACCAAGAGGGTGGCGAGGAACAGGGCGAGGGTACGGCCGACGCAGGCCTCCTCGTCCCACACGTTCACGTTGCGACCAAGGTGGCTCTTCACAAACCGGAACAGCAGTTCGACCCGCCAGCGCTCCCGATAGAGCTCGGCGATCTCCCAGGCGGCGAAGCCGAAGAGGTTCGTGGCGATGCGGAAGTCGTGGCCGTCAGCCCGGAAGTGCACGACCCGGATGGGAAGGCGACGGCGGCCAATGAAGACGGTCCAGTCGGACCGAAGGCCGTGTTCGCGATCCTCGTCGGTGAGTTTGTGGCGCTCTGTGGGTACGAGGCGCCACGACGTACTGAGGCGGGCGACGAAGAAGGCGCCGCGCTCGACCAAGGTGTGGAAGAACGCGATCGAGGGGAAGCCCCGATCG
>JAJYVN010000319.1 GCA_021791995.1 Bacillota bacterium | reverse complement strand
CGTAGACGGGCGTGCTCAGGCCCTGTGCTCCTGCAGAGCCGCCGCCACAGGCTCCTGCCGCCGAACACCTCCTTGGGGATTGTTCCCTCCGCCAAATGTCGGCGGTACTCCGTCAGCTTGCCGTCCAGTTTTGCCAGGCGCAGGTCCTGTCCGCGGATGGCACGGGCAACCGCTGCCGCCTCGTCCGCACGGCCCGCCGCCTCCAGTTGATCGGCCTTGCGAATATTGGCCTTCCGCTTCCGCTCCGTCCGCTGCCGTTTTGCTTCAGTCTCCTTGATCTCCGCAGGGATCAACGCTCGCTGCGAGGCGATGACCTCGTTGGCCTTCAGAATGGCGTCATCCGCATACCGGCTGTTAAGGCCGAAGTCGGTTTGTAGGCGCTGCTTCAGGTCCAGGCGCAAGGCGGCGGCCCGGTCTGTGGTGGTTTCGACCCGGTCTGTTGATGTGGTTAACCCGTCCTCCGCGTTCATGGTCAACCGGCCGCGTGCCGCCTTTGTCAGCCCCTCCACCATCCGGTTGAACGCTGTACGTATGGCGTCCCCCAACAGGCGCGCCTCCGTCTCAAGCCAACCTTCGTCGCCCCGGCGCCAGGGATCCGGCACTTCTCCCGCCGACGGCTCGGCGGGAAACCACTCGCATTGGATGGTGAGCGCCCCATTAGCCTTTGGGTTCGCCCGCTTATCCGCCAACAGCATCCGCCCCCGTCTTTGCGAGAATGTCCTTCACCGCTGCGCGCGCCTTGCGCCCGCCTCGCATTCCATACAGCTTCGCGGAAAAACTGGTCACTACAGATAGCATGTCTCTGACTAACTCGGCCTGCGCATCCTCCGGCTCTTGGTTCGAGATGACCACGATCCGGACGTTCAACACCTCAAACAGGGTCTCCAAGTACTGAAACCCAAAGCGCGCCAGCCGATCCGGATACTCCACCAAGAGGAAGCGCACCTCATGCCGCCGTGCCGCCTCCACCACACGCCCCAAGCCCCGCCGCCGCGCGTTCAGGCCCGACGCCACGTCCCCCGCCTGCAGCACCACACGGTAGCCGTTGACCGCCGCGTACTCCAACAGCCGCAGGCGCTGCCGCTCCAGGTTGCCCGCCTCCGCCTGCTTTGTCGTGCTGACGCGAGCGTAGACCGCAGCCGTCTTCTCGCTCCCAGCGCCGTCTTCTCCCAACAACGCCAGCACGTCCGCTCGCGCGTACCGCCGTTGCCCGCCCGCAGAGCGAGTGAACGGGCAAAGTTTGCCTTCCTTGTCCCATCGGCGCAGCGTCCCCACGTGGACCCTCAGCACTCGGGCAACCTCTGCGGGCCGGAGAACATCGGGTAACCCATCATACCTGCTCATACTTATCTTATCGGCGCGCTTTGTGCATTGTTTAGGGTAGCTGCTTCAGCCTCCTTCCCATCTTCGCACACGATCCATGCCGACACATGCCGCACGAGCGCTCCCCCTACGATTCCGGAGCCTCAGCCCCGAACCCCGGGGAGCGTCATATGTACAATGAGTTCCGGGAGCACTCCCGCCACCTCCGCAGCGTGGACAACGGCGACGTCAATGACATCTCCCACACGGGCAATGACTCCCCCCTGCGCATCATGCAACTCTTGGCCGACCAATTTGCCAACCAGGTAATGCAACACATCATCACCGAGCAGCGTCTCCGACGAGGGCTCCGCTGCTTCACGCGCTCGGGCCGCCCGATCCTGCGTGTACAGAGCCTCCCCCTGTCGTACAGCGCCCCCGCCTGTAGCCTTGCCCGCCCCTTCCATCCCTGGAAGTGGTTCCGTATTCTCCGCGAGCGGGGTCGCTGCTTCCGCCGCAGGGCGAGCCGCTGCGCTGCCGGACCCGCTCGCCCCCTCCCTTTGCACCACTGCTCCCGCAGGGATCACCTCACGAGGCGGGGTGTCCCGCACCGTAACCTTGCCCGCCCCTTCCATCCCGGGAAGTGGTCCCGCATTCTCCGCGGGTGGGGTCGCTGCGTCCACCACAGGGCGAGCCGCTACGCTGCCGGACCCGCTCGACCCCTCCCTTTGCACCACTGCTTCCGCAGGGATCACCTCACGGGGCGGGGTGTCCCGCACCGTAGCCTTTCCCGCCCCTTCCATCCCTGGAAGTGGTTCCGCATCCCCCGTCGGCAAGATCCCCTCCGGAGCCACCGCATGGGATGGCACCTCCTCGGGATGCCCGTTGTCCGTCTCCCGTGCCCGCAGCGTGGACCGTTCCCCGCCTCGATCAGCCGCCCCCTTTGCGCTCAGCACACCCTCTCGATCGGAAGGCGTCGTAAGGGACCCGCCGGCCGAAACGGTAGCGAACGGTCCCTTGGCCTGCACATCGGGCGACCGCAGGCCTCCCCTACGCTCCCCAGCGACGGCATCGCCGCAAGAACCAGGTAGGATTCCGTCGTTCCACTCCGCACAAAAGTGGTCATCCACCGTAATCCCTTCGGCATGCACCCCGGTGAGTTTCGCGACGGGCACCGTGACGCGCAATCCGCCACGCGCCGCCACCTCAATGGCCCGCAGCGCCAGGGACTCTCGTGCCAGTAGGAGCGCCTCGACCCACCCCCGATCCCCCGCTTGGTCGGTAACCAACACTTCGGAGCGATCCATCGTCAGCCGCAGCAGGTCTTCACCCACAAGCTGGGTACGCAGGGGGCCATCCACGTCTCCGACGTAACGGTGAATCACCCGGGGCCCCAACGCTGACCCTTCGGAAAGCCAAGGGGGCAGGTGTTGCAACACCGCAGCCACAGCGTCGAGCATCGTCCGGAGCACATGAGCAGCCGCCGATGAAATCTGCCCTACTTCTGCCTTCTGATGGTCCCATTGCTCCAAGCGCCGATCATGATCGATGCGGACACGCCGGACCTCGGCCTCCGCCCCGCGCCGTAACCATCCCAGACTGCCACGAGACAACTCCACCCACTGGCGCAAGCGTGCCGTGTCCATCTGCGCCTGTGCCAGGGCCGCAGCACGGAGTTGGACCTCCTGCTCACACGCCGCCAGATCGGACTGCAGGGCTGCTACAGCCCCCTCCCATGCCTCGGTCCGCCGCTGTTCCCGTGCAGCCAGCTCCGCCCGATAGGCAGCGACCGCCTTCCGATGCCAGCCAAAGACGCGCAAACCAAGCGCAGGGTTACGCATCTCGGCCATCCATCAATCCCCCGAAATGCGCGAGCCAGAGTGTGAGCCCCTCCCGCGCTTCTTGGACCGTCTGCTGCCACTGCCCCCACTCGCCGACCAGGCGAACTAAGCGGCGTATGGCCGCGGCCTCATCCTCACGGAAGGCGACCTCCGCCTTGCGCACAACCTCCGCCACCTCCTCGGTCACCCCCTCAATCTGGCGGAGCAACTCGTGCTGCACCGCTTGCTCGGCCAAGATCGACCGCTCCACATCCGGCAGATGCTCGACCGCAGACCGCCGCGCCGCCAAGAGGTGCT
>JAJYVN010000318.1 GCA_021791995.1 Bacillota bacterium | reverse complement strand
CCATACAGCTTCGCGGAAATACTGGTCACTACAGATAGCATGTCTCTGACTAACTCGGCCTGCGCATCCTCCGGCTCTTGGTTCGAGATGACCACGATCCGGACGTTCAACACCTCAAACAAAGTCTCTAAATACGGCAGTCCAAAGCGCGCCAGCCGATCCGGATACTCCACTAGGAGGAAGCGCACCTCATGCCGCCGTGCCGCCTCCACCACGCGCCTTAAGCCACGCCGCCGCGCGTTCAGGCCCGACGCCACATCCTCTGCCTGCAGCACAACTCGGTAACCGTTGACTGCCGCGTACTCCAACAGCCGCAGGCGCTGCCGCTCCAGATTGCCCGCCTCCGCCTGCTTTGTCGTGCTGACGCGAGCGTAGACCGCAGCCGTCTTCTCGCTCCCAGCACCGTCTTCTCCCAACAACGCCAGCACGTCAGCCCGCGCGTACCGCCGCTGTCCACCAACAGATCGTGTGAACGGGCAAAGTTTGCCTTCTTTGTCCCACCGGCGCAGGGTTCCCACGTGGACCCTCAGCACTCGGGCAACCTCTGCGGGCCGGAGAACATCAGGTAACCCGTCATACCTGCTCATACTTATCTTATCGGCGCGTTTTGTGCATTGTTTAGGGTTGCTGCTTCAACCTCCTCGGCGAGAAACATCTCGGCGTGAGGCTTCCGAGCAGCCACGCGCTGTCCCGGTTTGATTTGATGCACGCCTGGGCCAACAGAGACAACCTCGCCGATCATGCTGTAACCGGGATAGAAAGGAAAGCGGACCCAGTTGGCCCAGGAAGTATCCGGCTCAAACGCGGCGCTCAGCGCAATGCATTCCGTTCCTGTGCTGATCAGGCTCACCAGCGCCCGTGCAACGAGTTGACCCGGACCGGCCTCGGGCGGATCCACGTCTTCTAAGTGCGTCTGGCGAGGGCCACCGAAGACGATCCGCATCACGGGACGGGCACCTCTTTCGAAGGCACGCGTTCGCGCGTTTCCGAAGCTGCTTCAATTCCGCCTCCAGGCTTCCGGACACGCCATGATCGCCTATCCATGCGATTCTGCGATGAAGCGGACCTTCCTGCTCCAGAAGGCAATTAGCAACAGCCGCCGATAGACATACATCCGGCACGACCTATTCCCGCTGCACGGAGCCTTGCCGTGGTTCGCTCGTGATACATCGGATCAGTTCAGGAACCTAGAACAGAAGCTTCAATTGTCACCGGTGCTTCTCGTTGTGGCACACCATGATCGCGTTGCACAGGGACTCTAGACTGCGTCCCGGCAAGCTACCACCAAGGCTTAACTTCGCCCGACATTGGTGGGATAGGCTAGGCATATGGATACCAAGCATACTCTCGACAGGGAAGGCGGCCGAGGGTCTCGGTATACCTCCCCGCACGCTGTATCACTGGCAGGCGAGTGGGATACTCCGCCCCAGGCCCTGCCTGCAGAGCGGGCAGCTCCGGTTCTTGTTGCGGGATGCGGACGCAGCTCCTAGGGTCCAGGTGCGGCGGTAAAGAGCGCTGCGTTATCTCCAACGCGAGTGGCTTCCGAGAAGCAAGAGGAGACGGGTCACCTGCAGCGGCAGAAAGATCGATGGGTGGTGGTGGCGGCGGAGCGTAGCGACGATGATACGACGGTCGCCGCGCGGGATTCGATCGCCGTGAACGAGGTCAACGACCACGTGCTCGTGCTCAACTTTGTCGCCGACGACCGAACCTCATGCGATTCGCTACCACCACTTCCCCATGGTATCCCGGTGCCTCGCACTGGCTATGCATACATATGCACCGCGCAGATGGCGGACGTCGTTACACAAGTCCAACTGGCCGAGCGCTGCGCCAACGATCATGGGTGCAGTGGCTTGCGATAACCCAACGCGTTGGCAGGGGATTTACCCAAACCGGAGAATTCAAGGCCTCGGGAATGCCTAGGGAGGAACTCCGATGTTGGTCACCACGGTGGAGCACCCTGCGGGGTATCGCGTGGACAAGGCGCTGGGACAGGTGTATGGGGTGGTTGTTCGCAGCCGCGGCCTTGGTGGCAATATTATGGCCGTATTCAAGTCGCTGGGTGGTGGTGAGATTCATCAGTATACTCGGATGCTGGAGGATGCTCGCCGCCAGGCGATCGATCGCATGGTGGAGAACGCCACGGCCATGGGGGCCAACGCCGTCGTGATGATGCGCTTCGACTCCTCTGAACTTGGGCAGACGATGGCGGAAGTGGTGGCCTACGGTACGGCGGTCATCGTCACTGCGGAGCAGAATCTGACATGATGCGATGGGGCGTACAGTGGATTGGAGTGGAGATCGGTGCTCTGATCGTGATCGCTGCTGGTGGGTATGTGCTCTGGGATCGGCACCGTTACCGGGGCGCCACCAAGGGCAGCGATTCTTTTGTGCCGACTGATGAGGTCTTCCAAGACCCGGTGAGTGGTCGGCGCACTCGGGTGTATGAGGATCCAAACAGTGGTCGGCGCCAGTACCGCGAGGAGCCGTGAGCGGTCCGACGCTTGCCGAAAGCGGAAGGGGACACTATTCACTGTGCGTTTCGAGAACAAGATCGCGTTGATTACAGGAAGCTCGCGGGGCATCGGCCGGGCGATTGCCATCGCCCTTGGTTCGGAGGGTGCGACCGTGATCGTGAACTACAAGCAGAATCGTGATGCGGCACTCGATGTGGTGCGCGAGGTGGAACAGGCCGGCGGATCCGCATGGCCCATGGCAGCCGATCTCGAGGACCTCGAAGCGATGGACCGCATGTTTGGAGAGATTCAGATCCGTCATGACCGATTGGACATCTTCGTCTCCAACGCCGCAGCCACGGCCTTTCGCTCGGCAATGGATCTGAAGCCGCACCACCTGGAACGCAACTTCAACATGAATGTGCGCGCCTTTGTGGTCGGTGTCCAAAAGGCTGTTCCGCTGATGGGCCGAGGAGGGCGAATCCTTGCCATCTCAAGCTACGGCAGTATTCGCGCCTTTCCGACGTATGCCAACCTCGGCTCGGCCAAGGCGTCGATCGAGGCCTGGGTCCGCTACTTCGCAGAGGAACTCGGTTCGCGTGACATCAACGTCAATGCCCTCAACGCAGGTGTCATCGACACTGCGAGTGCCGACTTCTTCTATGGTCAGCAGAAGATCCCACCGGTCGCATCCGTCGTTGGACGGATCCCCAAGGGACGGGTGGGGACCGTGAACGAGGTCGCTGCCGCTGCTGCCTTCCTGCTTTCGCCCGACGCCTCTTACATCACCGGCACTGTGCTCTCCGTCGACGGTGGCCTGGGTATCATTGCGCCGCCCTTTCGCTCCGAGATGGGCGACTAACTTGCAGGGAATCTGCGACGGGGTGTATCGTGGTCCACGCCAAGCGAAAGGCGGTGCCTTGCGGTGGTCACATTGCTGTTGCTGTTGGTTGGTCTGGCTGGTGTGATCTTCTTTCTCCTC
>JAJYVN010000317.1 GCA_021791995.1 Bacillota bacterium | reverse complement strand
GGGGTGTGGGTCAGTGGGGGGTCCGGGGCTTATGCCGTCCTACCAAACGTTTGTTACAGGACAGGTGCAGGAACCCATTTCCGGGACAAATGCCACATTTTTCAAAGGAACGTCAAACGATAATGGTGGCGGGGCCAATGGCGTGTCGAGCATCCCGTCCATATCTGGGGTAAATAAGTAATGGGCCGCTGTCGCCGCTATGCCACCACAGGTATTGTCGTTCTGTCCACTGTAGCCCTGTTAGTGTACGGGCTCGCAACCCCTAAGCGTAGTTATGCACTTATTCCACAGGCTTTGGCGTTTTGTATGCCGGAGGGGTCGGCCTTGGCGGGGGGACTCGCAACTCCGGTGGCAATCATAATGGGTGGAACCATGGGGTTGATGTACGGAGGGTTCACTCTGGGGCCCGCATTGACCCCGCTTCTGTACGCCATTCTTTGTGAGGGTGACTCCATATCTATGGCGATCGGGCAGCTGGAGACCTCCGAGCATCGTGTTGCCACCACAAAACTCCATGCGTTGGACACGGTCGCTGATAAATCTTTTGCAGAGAATGCTATTTACGACAAACAGTTGAAGGAGGGGGCCAACAACCTCCCCGCAGGCGCTTGCGACGAGGTGTACCGGGCATCAAACTCGGGGCAAGCCAACTCTACTGCCGCCCAAGAAGCCTTGGCCCTGAACTCGCAATTTTCTGGGTATAATCTGTCGGCCCCGCCCACAGGTAGCGCTCTTGCGGCCCAACTGTCGGTTACCCCCGGGTCTCTTACGCCGCTATCCATATTCGGTGCCGGGGACTTGGCCAGTGGGGGAACCGTGAATCAAACCGTGGAAGGCCGTCAGTACATCATCAATGCGACGAATCCGATCCCGGCCCCACCACCCTCTCCGTCGTTGATCATGTCCCCCTCCGGAGGAAAAATTCTAGCGAAGTCAAACATGGACATTGCTTCGGTGTCTATGTCTCAAAAAACATTAGCGGATGTGTTAGCTCTCCACGCTCCGGTTATTGATCTATCGGCCTGGCAGACAGGGATTCTAGGGGCAACCGGGGCTGTAACCCCCTCTGTTTCCACCGCAGGGAACAACACGCCTACAACAAAGTCGTCTGTTATGGCCATTATAGGTCAAGCTGTTCAGGCAAGATTTTCCAATCCGACATATCTCCAGGGAATCTTCGCGATAAACTCGGCAACCCGGCAAGTTCTCCAGAGTATGGCGGCAACACAGGCCGTGGACCTGGAGATTGAGTACCAAACTCTTTTGGCCGAACAAAACCAGGAGGCCGTTCTCGCAGAAATCTTGGCAAGAATGGTTAACGCGGATCACCTCCGATGATGACCCGTGGTCGGCCCTCAATTATTGCGGCTTTTGGTGTTCTTCTCTGGATGCTCGTCACTACCGTGACCCCTAACTCTGCACAAGCGTTGTCTCTCAATCCGGAAGTTTGGGCCAGTTGTGTAGGGATCGACAAGATTATAAGTGCTCCAGCGTTGGCCCCCATTCAGGTTGGAGGCGGGGTGACCAGCCCGCAAATGGGGTGGCAACTTGGGGGAAGTTTCATGCCCGTGATATACAATGCCATTGAACCCGCAATCAAGTCGATCTTGTGTGAAGGCACATCGCTAGAGGAAGACATATCGAGAGCGGGAAAACAGAAGCGTCACGAAACAGTGAGTACGCTCAAAGCTTCCGATATTATCTCGGATAAAGAGTTTGGTATGCGAGCCGTGACCGCTGCCCAGTCCAAGGAAGGTGCAAATAACCTGCCGGCCGGTGCCTGTGATCAGGTGTACCGGGCGTCCTACGCGGGTTCAGCAGTGTCGGCCACCGCGACCACAGCACTTGCTTTTAATTCTCAGTCTTTTTCAAGAGACATTACCCCCTCTCAGACAAGCTCGCGTTTGAATGCAACCGCCCCGTCGTCCCCTGGCGCCATTGTCCCAGAAGCCGTTCTCGGCGCGGGAGACCTTTCTCGGGGTGGTGTCATCACGAACGCGGCTACAGCACAGATGTTCATACAGAATCTCACAAACCCAGTACAGCAGGCCCCTATTTCTCCAACAGTGCAGGGTTCCCCGGCATACGCATCCACGTTGGCACGTAAAAATTTTCAGACGACGAGTATTAGTTTGGCTCAAAAGAGCCTGACAGACATCGCGGCGGTGCACGCACCAATGGCGGGCCTTTCAGCGTGGTCGGCTGGCATCGACGCGGAAACTGGACTTGTCCCCGTGGGGGTAGGAAATCCCCCAGGAGATGAGAGTCTCGTGTCCATTATTGCCCAAGAAATCCAGTCGCGATTTTCTGGAACCACTTATGTTACAGGGTTGTTCTCCAGTCTGCAAAAACGACATATTGCGCAAGAAAGTGCGGGGGATCAAGCGGTCAGACTCGAGCTCGCGTATCAAAATCTGATTCTCGCACAAGATGAAGAGTCCCTCGACGCCGAGATCCTGGCGAACTTAACAACCAAAACTAAGTAGAGGTCATTGTGGGGAACACGAGCATACATCGTTGGCTGCTCACGATGATTTTGACGATTCTTATTGTGGGCACCGGATCGCTGAGCCAGGGTTTTGCGGCAGGGGGAGGGGGTTACCTTCTGTATGGTTATGGGCCGCTGAATCCATTGCCTTCCGCTGCTGCAGGGGTTCCTCCACAACTGTACCCAGGATTTATTGTATTTACGGATTGGGGCGGCGCCACGCAGTTACCTCTCATTACAGATATCGCGTGGGGAGAGGGCACATCTCCCACAGATGTGTTTATGGAATATTATTTTTATTATCATACGTCATTTGTTGGGTCTCTGACGGCAGCACTTGAGGTCTATATGCTTAATGCTGTGCTGCCCCCCGGTGTGTCTCTCGCGTTCAAACAATGGTCCGATGCTCGGACAAAGATTGTGACCCAGGGAGGGCTCCCCGCTGTCAACACGCTCGCCGACAAAAAATTTGCGGAAAAACAAATAGAGTGGGACCAAACACACGGTGGGGCAAACAATCTCCCTTCCGGGGCGTGTGACGAGGCTTATAGAGCGGGGGGCCCCACGTCCACGACAGTCAACACCACCGCACAAGAACAACTCGCCTTAGCCTCGAAACTCACGGCGTACACACTCTCTCAGCCACTCACAGGGGCGGCACTGTCGCTTGCGCTTGTTCGTTCTCCGGCGGATACGACGCCCTTGGCGATTTTCGGGCAGGACGATTTGGGGGCAGGGTCGGTGCTCCCGGATATGGTGCACGCTCGGCGATACATTGAGATCGCCACGGCTCCTCTGCCTCTACCCCCACTTAGTCCCTCCGTTTTGGGCGGGCCCGTGAACATGTCGGTGCTGGCAAAACGCAGTCAGGATATCGCGGGGGTCACGCTCGCGGAGAACGCACTGTCTGACATCGCGGCGGTCAGGTCACCCGCGGGGTCAGATACAGCGTGGTCCCCGG
>JAJYVN010000316.1 GCA_021791995.1 Bacillota bacterium | reverse complement strand
TCGCCAGACCTGCAATCCATTGGCGCACGTCGGCGTTGGGGAAGAGTCCAAGGGCCCCAACCCCCGCCACTCCAACGGAGGCTGTAACCAGGGCGACTCGCCGGGAAACATCGGCTCGCTCGCGGGGGCCAGTTTCGGGGGAGGTGGCCCCAGGGCGAATGCCCGCATTGACCATCATCGGTAGCCGAGCCTACCCCCAAGCGCCGCTGACCGGCCTGGAGTGTCCAGCCCCGGACGTCGATGATCGCTCACCGGTTCTGACGATAGCGCCGAGCCAGTCTCGGCTGAGCCACAAGACGGTGGCACTAGGCCGCACTCGACCTGTAGCATCAGTCGGAGGTCCCCAACATAAGCGCCGGCGAGGAGGTCCGGCCAAGCCCACGCCGATCGGGGAGGGACGTCCCTGAGAGAACGCCACGCTTTCCGCCCAGAGTTCTGCAGGGCGATCCCTGGGGTACCTAGGCCGCGAGTGGCGCGGTTCCTCTCCGCGAAGGGCGCCCCAGTGCCGTCCCCACGTAGTTCAGCAGCCGACCTGTCCCGAGTGTACTCACATGCTCGTCCGCTCGCCGCCGCGGACACGCTGCGACCGCAGTCCGGACGGCACTTCTCGTATAGGACTTGGTGTTTCCGCGATCGGCACCGCACCCGAGTGACGATCTGGATCAAAGTCCGCCACCCGAAGGTCCAACTTCAGCATCTCCCGTATCATCGTATCGAAGCCGACTCGCGGATGCCACAACAAGTCCCGATTCGCCTTCCTCAGCTTCGCGTGCCTTAAGCGCAAGACGGTTCACCGCGTTCGCGCCGGGGGCCGACGACATCGGCCTAGCTATGGGCCATAGGGACACTCTTGCGTCAAACCAAGTGTGCAGATCGTGCATAGGGTACACGCGACGCCACTTCGCGAAATGAGGACCAACTCGATCCCCGTTTGTCAGACTCAGCAGATGCCTGCGGCGGTGCCTCCGTGGCGAATGCGCCCCGACCATCAATGCCCAAGCCCGATTGGCTCCATGCCCGTCTATCAGGCTTGCCGCTCCCATGCCACGAAAAGCACGGTTCATCGCGCGGCCGACCCCTACATGACCGGCTGTGCGGTCACGTACCCAAGCGCGGCCCTTGTCATATCCACGATCCCGTGTCGGAGCCCCGGGCCGACGTAGGCGCAGAAATGCGTCTCGTATGAGGACGCCCCGATGTGGACCACACACTAATCTCCACTCGTGCTCGCTCGAGGGCAGCCCGGCATCTCGACAGTAGCTACGGCGTTGCGTCCATCCATCCGAGAAGGCGACCAGTTCGTTCAGCATCGGCGCAGCACATACCTCGTCTCTCTGATCGCCCCCTCGGAGTCGTATGCGCCGATAAGCTCTGCCCCGGCTTTTTCTATCCACGTCCTCATCTCGGCTCGGTCGACGATCGACATCCGGAACCCGTGGATGCCAAGTGCGTGGAGCGTCGGGACACCGATACCGAGATGCCGTGCCCAAAGGTATAGGTGGTACTTCGGCGCCACTACCGTATTGAGGCGCGCTGCGATGCTACGGGACGCGGACGGGACCTCCAGAATGCCGAACCCGCCTGGCGTGAGAGAAGCGACTAATACCTGCACAGAGTGCTCGATTTCGCGCGGTCCGCTTAGGTGCTGGAGAGTGATCAACGACAACACAAAGGCATGGCCTGGTGCCGGGAGGGCCTCACTAGGTATGACCTCAATGTTCTGGATGCCCCGTGTCCTCGCTCGCTCCAGGAGTACGGCCCGCATTGATGACGACACGTCTACGCAGGTCACAGAGGCAAAATGGGCTGCCAACGCAAAGGACAGGCGCCCGGTGCCAGCACCGAAGTCAAGGGCTTTACCGCGGGGAAGGCTTGGAAGCAGCGCAAGACACTCTGCGACATCATCCACTCCGGTCTGATAAAACTCATCCTGCGCGCGAGCCCATGCGTTCCTCCGACCACGGTAGGTCAGCACCCCCCAGTCCGGATCATGCTCGCCAACCTCTAGCCAGGCCCGGTAGTGAGCACCGCCAAGCGTTAGATGTCTCACCCGAGATGTCCGTCACAATCAGCCATGTAAGCTATCATCGAATCACCTCAGAGGCTGCCGACTTGGGGACGACACCCTAATCTACCGCGCTTGGAATCGCCCAAGCTTAAAGGGACAAGCCCCAAACGAAGGCGAGTCCGAGGCAGTAAAAGCCAGCGGCCCTGAACATAGTAATGGCCGACCAAGTGCCCGGCCGTAACAGTGTCGTGAGCCCGCGCGGACCTTGGCGAGTCACCAGCGTGCGGCTCTCGCTTCCGGCGTTTCTGCCAGCGGCCCGAGGCGCCCCGTTTGTGATTCGCCGTGGCTGTGGTCCAGGCCATGGTGTATCCGCGCGGGAGTGCACGCACCCGGCGACACCGGCCGTTAGCCGCCTCGAGAGCTTCGTCTAACCCGCCGATCTGCCGGAACGACAGGTGGGTCAAACGGCAGACCGGGGGGCCACTGCGGCGGTGAGAAAGGCGCGGCCTCTGGTGTACCTTCATCCAGGCGCGGGAGACCCTCTCGACGCTCCTGCCTGGAACTAAGGCCGTTCGGGCTGAAAGCGTCGCGACGGCGTCGCGATCGCCCCGCCGGAATCGGGTCCCTGCTGTTCGGAGGGGTGGATGTGGTCTGCACAGCTCCGAGGTACCTGGCCGGCAGAGGCGAAACGGTGCCTCAACGTTCTGGGTAGGTTCCGTCAACGGAGGTGTGCTAGGTCTGCCCGCGTGGTTTGTGTATCCGCGTTGGTTAAAGGGGACGCCAACGTGGCACTGGGTCGCCAGGGTATGAACCTCAGTTCGCTCGGTGGCCCGCACAAGCCGTTGGACATTGCCGCCATCGGTCAGGTCTCCGGGGCCAAGGTGCTTCGCCACCGGGTCCCAGGCGGAAGGTGACGTGTGCCAAAGAGGCGCAAGGCCGCTGCGCTTGGGCGAAGACGTGTGTCGTACCACGCCATGCCCGGCGTAGCCCCTACCCAGGACGAACTGGGCAAGATACGAACCTTCATGCGCGGTGATGCCCGCGAACTGGGGGACCTCCAACTCAGCGGCCCTCATCGGCCTGCGGCTCGGAGGTAAGGTGGGCGGAGTATGCGGGAATATTGGCGGCAGGTGGGATCAGAACAGCCGCGCGCGCGCAGCCTGCGGCCGGTGTCCTCGGCCGGCTGACAGCGCACAGCAGATCCTGAGCTACCCGCTCCCAAGTGAACTCCTGGGCTCGCTGCTGGGCCGCCACGGAGAGCCGCCGCCAGCGGTCAGCATCCTTGAGCAGGCCGACAGCGGCCGAGCCTAGTGAAGCGGGATCAGGTCGCACCACCAGGCCCGCAACTCCATCCACAACCGCATCTCGAAGACCCGGGATGTCATAGGCGACAACTGGGACCCCGTACGAGGCTGCCTCCATCGCGACGATGCCCCAACCCTCGCGGGTTCCAGGCAGCAGGAGAAGGTC
>JAJYVN010000315.1 GCA_021791995.1 Bacillota bacterium | reverse complement strand
TCCCTTCCGCGATGAGGATACCTTCGGACCTGGTCCCACCCAACAAATGCTCGCCTTTCTGGCTGAAGAGGGGATCCTTCGGCGCGCCGGTGGCCGCTACCACTGGATGGTGGACCACTTTCCCGCCAATGACGTGAGCCTGCGCGGCACCGAGGAGAACGTGGTCATCGTGGACCGGACCGGACCGCCGCGCGTCATTGGCGAAGTGGACCTCTGGAGCGCCATGTTGACGGTGTACGAAGAGGCGATCTACCTCCACGAAGGAACGGCATACCAGGTGGAACACCTCGACTACAGCGAAAAAAAAGCCTTTGTGCGAGAAGTCGACGCCGACTACTACACCGATGCGGATCTGGCGGTCGACCTGCGTGTCCTGGATGTGCTCAACGGAAGCGGTGCCGCCCAAGGCCCACCGCCGGACATCGCGGCGGCAGGACGGGAACCCGTTCTGGCGGGCCTCCGCGTGGGAGGCAGCACGCCCTCCGTGGAGACACCTTCTCCTCCGGACGCGGCTCTGCCCGGTCGAGCGTGGGGCGAGGTGCTCATTACTGCACGTGCCACCGTGTTCAAGAAGATCCGTTTCGAAACCCATGAGAACGTTGGCTGGGGCAAGATCCACCTCCCTGAACGAAGCTTACAGACCACCGCTTATTGGTTCTGCTTCCCGGCAGAACTGGAACAAACCATGGGGCGGGAGGCACTCGGCACCGCCTTGGTGGGTGTGGCGCACGCTTTGGGGTCTCTGGCCCCCCTGTTCGTCCTCTGTGACCCGCGCGACCTGCATGCGTTGGCACAGGTTCGTGCGCCATTCACCGCGGCACCGACCATCTTCCTTTGGGAAACCACTCCCGCAGGTGTGGGCCTCGCCGAGAAGCTGTACACCACCCACGACGAACTCTTAGTGACAGCCCGCGATCGCATCGCGCACTGCAGTTGCGCGGCGGGCTGCCCCGCATGCGTCGGAGCACACGCGGCGGTTGGCAGCAACGCGCGCGCGCAAGCCCTGCAGGCCCTGCACGCCGTGATGGGGGGACTTGCGCATGCCAACCGGTGATGACCTTTTGCAACGCTTTCGTCGCTTCCAAGAGCGCGCGGTACTCTCAGCACCCGCTCCCCCGGCAGTTCAGCCGATCGCGTCCGGTTGGGAGGAACATGCCAACCCGATCGGAGTCGTTTATGTTCGTCAAGAGGTCCGGTCTCTGACCGTCGCTCCCGATCTGGACCCAACCTGGGTTCGTCGCTTGTCGGGTCTTAATCTTGGTCCGCCAACGGGCTGGCTCTTCTTCGACCTCGAGACGACCGGGCTCTCTGGCGGAGCGGGCACCCGAGCCTTTCTGGTGGGTGTGGGCCGGTTCACCGGTGATGGGTTCGCGATCACACAGTGGCTATTGCCTGACCTGGACCAAGAGCCGGCACTGTTGTGGGAGGTGCGTCAAGCTTTTACGCAAGCGGCTGCCATTGTGTCCTTCAACGGAAGAAGCTACGATGGGCCGCTTCTGCGTGACCGGCTGCTCCTCGTCGCCATGAATCCGCTCCCACCGCTGCCCCATTGGGACCTGCTCCACCCCGCCCGTCGGCTCTGGTCTCGTACCGTTACAGCCGGTTGCACCCTGCGGCGCTTGGAGGAAACCGTGCTGGGCCATCCGCGGTTGGACGACATCCCTGGTGAATGGATCCCCTCGCTCTACCAGTGCTACCTTCAAGGCGATCCGAGCGCGATCGCTCCCGTCACTCGCCACAACGCGCAGGACCTCTGGGCCCTGGCGGCTCTGACCATTGGGTTCGTGCAAACCCTCACGGAAGGACCACGCGCCGACAGCTCCACGCAGCTGCTCTGGGGCCTGGCGCAGAGCTACGAACGCGCAAAGCTCCCCGAACGCGCCCTCGCATGCTACCTCGCCTGTCGCGACCGCGCGGATGCCACCACCGCACGCCACGCACTTCTTGCCGCCACTCGCCTCCTCAAGCGGTTGGGCCGCGGCGAGGAAGCCCTGCCCCTGTGGGAAGAGGCGCGTCGGGGACCGTTCGGATCCGTGGATGCCGCGATCGAACTCGCCAAGCACCTCGAGCATCGGCAGAACGATCCTGCCGCAGCGTTGGAGGTCGTTCGCGAGACAAGCGGGCGGTCCTGGATCGGGCCCGCCCACCGCGCGGACCTCGAGCGCCGCGGAGCGCGGTTGGAACGTCGGCTGCAGGCGCGGGGTGACCAAAGAGGCGGCGCAAGCCCCCGCCTTTAGCCGTGGGGAGGTTCAGCATGCTTCCTCCGAACAGCACAGCCTCGGTGCAATCGCCCGTTCCACCATTGTGGCAAGGCTGCATCGGTGGTAGAACACGAGCGTACCCGCTCGGTTGTGCGAACGGATTCATTGGTTCGGCCGATCCCACTCGAACCAGACGGAGTTGTCCCACAAGGGGTGCTTGCCATGGTGTTATCCCCGCAGGACCGACCAGCCGCACGCGCGCGTTACGAAGCCGACGGTGTCTACCTCCACCCCGATCCCATCATCCCAGCCGACCTGCTGGTCCGGGCGAGCGCTGGCATGGACGCACTCACCCGCGGGGAGTACGAGACGGGGATACCGCCCGAACCCTCGTTCTGGAACCCCGGCGATGATCCCAACAAACTCATTAAGATCGAGATCCCGCAGGCGTGCAGCCGCGCCATCCTCGCCTTGGTGAGCCACCCGGCCCTGGGTGAGCTGGCCCACGCCCTCACGGATGCAGCGATGGTGCAGGTTTGGTGGGTCCAACTTCTCATCAAAGCGCCCGCACAGACGAACCGTGTGGGAGCACAGGTCGGTTGGCACCAGGACCGCCAATACTGGGGCCAATGGGAGGAAGGGAGCGAACTCTTCACCGCCTGGGTGGCGGTCAGTGACGTGCCCGAAGAGGCTGGGCCCGTTCGCTATGTGCGCGGCTCCCATCGTTGGGGGCTGCTGGGTCAGGGCGATTTCTTCGCGCAGGATCTGCAGAACCAGCGCATCGCTGCCCCGGCGGGTCAGAGGTGGGAGGAGGTAGCAGGAGTCCTCCCGCCCGGTGGCGTCAGCTTTCACCACCAACTGACGGTCCACGGCAGCAGTGAGAACCGGGGTACATTCCCACGGCGGAGCTTTGCGATCCACCTCCGAACCGAGCGCTCCCGGCCCGTGAACAATGCACGGGAGGGCCTGGCCGCCCTGATCGATGATCCGCAGCGCTGCCCGGTGATCTATGGTGACCGCTCGGCGGACCGCGCCCGCATCGGGGGTTAGGCGCCCCCGATGCGAAGTTCCACTTCGACCCAATCCGCTTGATTGCCCACCTCCAGGGTGGCGATGTGGTGTTGCGCTTCCCGTTGGACATTCAGGGGATGAGACGTGGTGTCAACTGCTGCCCGATTTGCCTGACAAACCGCGACAACCGTTGTTCGTGCCGCCCCAATCCGGCTTGCGCCGGTTGCCCATGGTTCCCTCTCCCCTTGCGGAGAAGGAGTTGACCCGTCTG
>JAJYVN010000314.1 GCA_021791995.1 Bacillota bacterium | reverse complement strand
CCCAACGAGCTCTATGCCCACCCCTACTTCGGCTACGCACGCATCCCGTCTGGCTTGGGCTGGATGGGTCGCACCCACTGCTATCGGTTCCTCTTGGAGGACCCGATCCACTTCACTCGGTCGCTCCGCGCCAGCATCGAGCATGGCCACGCCAATTCTCTGACACTCGACATCGCCTCGGTTGCCTACTGGTACCAGAGCGAACCACACCGCCCCTTTGGAGCGCTTCCCGCACGAGAGAAGCGGCAGAACCTCCCTGCCCTTGGAACGGTCGACGTCCACCGTTGGCGCGATGCCTGGCGGCGCTCTCTGGGTGGCGGCAAGCTGTGGGGGAATGAACGGCCATGAAGGTCATGCAATTGGACAAGCCCGGCCCGGCGGCATCCCAACCGTTGCGGGTCACCGAGCGAGACATTCCGGATCCAGGCACCGGCCAGGTGTTGTTGCGGGTTCTGACCTGCGGTGTTTGCCACACGGACCTGCACATCGTGGAGGGGGAGATACCACTTCCGAAGCTGCCGATCGTTCCTGGGCATGAGATCGTGGGGGAGGTCGTCCGCCTCGGACCTGGAGCGGAGGGCCTGCACCCCGGAGAGCGTGTGGGCGTCGCCTGGATCGGCGATACCTGCGGCCACTGCCTCTTTTGTCTCAGCGGCCGGGAGAATCTCTGCCCTGACATCCGCTTTACAGGCCTGCACCACGCGGGGGGATATGCGCAGTATGCAGTGGCGCAGGCGAGCTTTTGCTATCCCATCCCTGGCCGCTACGACAATGTGTCCGCAGCGCCGCTCCTCTGCGCCGGAATCATCGGCTGGCGGGCGATTCGCCGCGCCGGGATCCAACCGGGCGAGCGGGTGGGCCTTTTGGGCTTCGGCGCCTCGGCCCACATCACGCTGCAGGTGCTGAGGGCCTGGGGATGTGAGGTGGGAGTCATCACGCGCTCGGCAGAGCACCGGGAGCTCGCCCTTACGCTCGGCGCCGCTTGGGCCCTCCCATACACCCAGGCCCCACCCCACCTCCTGGAGCGAGCCATCATCTTCACCCCGGCGGGCGAGACCGTCCTTGCCGCGTTGGAGCGACTGCAACCCGGTGGCGTCCTCGCGATCGCCTCGGTGCACCTCTCCGAAATCCCGCCCCTCGATCATGATCGCCTGCTTTTGGGCGAACGCGAAATCCGCAGCGTCACGGCCAGTACCCGCCATGACGCGCGCACGTTTTTGGCACTCGCCGATCAGATTCCCCTGCGGTTGGATACCGAGACCTTCCAGCTGGAAGAGGCAGGCCTGGCGCTTCTGCGACTGAAGGAGGGCCGCCTACGCCAGGCCGCCGCTGTCCTTCGGATCGCAGAATGAGAACGCAAGCGGCGGGTGGGTATTGTCTGTGGCTAATGAGCCGTGCCGTAGGGAATCGTGACCGAATCGGCGGTGGTGGTAGACCCAAAATGTGCGGAGGAGCCCCGAGACCCGCACACCCTTTGAGCGCCACGACGCGTCCCCTTCGAACCAGCCCACGCGGCCGACGCGCACGGTGCGAGTGAACCCGATACCCTGCGATGTGGCCACCGTTCGAGGAGTCGCGGACCTAACCGGCCAGCCCGCCTCCATCGCCCTGCGCAGGACACCGCATCAGATGTGGTCGCGAATCTGGCGCGCGATCTCCTCCAGAACAGATTCCGTTGACACATGGTCCCCAAAGGGATAGATGCGCGCGGTCGTGCTTCCGTGTCGGCGCGGCAAGAGGTGCAGGTGGAAATGGTCGTCCTCGGACGTTTGCCCCGCATCGCGCAGGTTGGATAGGATACCGCCCAACTGCATCCCATCGGGCGCCAGCGCACGCGCCACCGCCTCGCTGATCAGGGCAGCGCAGCGCAAAAGGCGCGCACCATCCTCCGAGCGCAAGACGCTCATGGCCTGCAGATGACGGCGCGGAATGATCAAGACGTGACCGGGAGCACTCTGCCGCCAATCCAGAAATGCCATGGTGTGCTCATCCTCATACACCACAGCCTGGGGCAACCTTCCTGCCGCGCTCTCACAGAACAGACATGGCTCCAACGCATTGCTCCACTCCGAGGAGCCTATGCACCCATCCGCATACGCTCCTCTTTATTATTCGCGCACCACCGGACCGTATAGCTGCGGGTGTCCGGTCCGCATGACCATTGACGGCGTATCGTTTGCGCAGGCGACTTCGTCCCTTGCTCAGGATGTCGCTCGGATACGAAATTCGTGATCACAGGGCGGCCCCCCTGCGCCCGAGAACACAGTACCCGGCATGCTATAATCGGAATGGTCGAGCAACCCGCCGCGCCGACGCGGCACAGGCTGCTCGGGGCATCCCTCGCATGAGGGGAAAGTTGGTTCGGAAAGGGGCGAAACCCTGGTCGGGCAGCTGCGTGGAGTCCCACGCCACACAACCCAGGGACACACATGAAGGAACGAGTAAGGGAGATTCTCAGTAACTATGCGAGCGAGAACGCCGGAGTCAAGACCAACCTCGCGCGACTCATGACGAGTGGTCGGCTCGCAGGCACGGGTCGATTCGTGATCCTGCCGGTGGATCAGGGCTTCGAGCATGGCCCAGCGCGCAGCTTTGCCCCGAATCCGGCGGGCTATGATCCGCGCTATCACATCGAATTGGCCATCAAGGCTGGCTGCAACGCCTACGCCGCCCCACTGGGTTTCATCGAGGCGGTTGCAGCCGACTACGCGGGTGAGCTGCCCTTGATTCTGAAGACCAATAACCACGAGCTCTTGGTGGGTGAGGAGGCCGACCCGATCTCTGCCATAACAGCCAGCGTCGGGGACGCCCTGCGGTTGGGATGCACGGCGGTGGGCTTCACGATCTACCCGGGTTCGGCTCAGGCAGCCAAGATGTATGAACAGGCGCGTGCCCTGGTCGAGGAAGCCAGGCAGGCCGGACTGCCAACGGTGATCTGGTCCTATCCACGGGGACACGCCCTGACGAGCGCTGGCGAGACGGCACTGGATGTCGTCGCGTACGCTGCGCACATCGCCGCCCAACTCGGTGCGCACGTCATTAAGGTCAAGTTGCCAACTGACCACTTGGAGTTGGCTGCGGCCGCCAAGGTATACAAGGACCAGAAGGTGCCGATCCAGACCCTGGCGGAACGCGTACGGCATGTGGTGCAGAGCGCCTTTAACGGACGCCGCATTGTCATCTTCTCCGGGGGTCCCCGCAGCGAAGATGCGGTCCTTCTCGAGGAGGCGCAAGCCATTGCCGATGGTGGCGGGTTTGGCTCCATCATCGGACGAAACTCGTTCCAGCGCCCGGAGGCGGACGCCCTGCGCCTTTTGGGTCAGATCATGGACATCTATGCCCGGTGAATGATCGTTGGGAGGGGGGGCTGCAAGCCCATAGGCTGTAACTTAGCGAAGGACCAGTGTGCAGGCAGCAACGTGGGCTTGCTGGCGCTGGTCCTTTCGCTGTCGGAGGGGGCGGTAGACATGGCGGGCAAGGCCGGGCAGGCCATCGG
>JAJYVN010000313.1 GCA_021791995.1 Bacillota bacterium | reverse complement strand
CTTTGCCAGGAGGGTCGGAGGGCGCGCTTCCGTGACCCGAGCTGGAAATCCGGGGTGGTCCGTTTTTCACTGCGAAACCGGTACACTTTTCAATGAGTATCTACAGATGTGCGTCGTGCACCGCGGTCCCTTCCACTTCGTCATCTCCACCCGCAGCTCGGGATAGCGCCAGGCGAATTCGCACGCTGGCCGCAATCCCTCAGGCACCACCGACTTGGCAGGCGTTCGTCCGAGATACGCCTGCCCGGAGGCCAAGATCCCCCCATAGCCAAATCGGTCGCGATAGAACGCGTACCAGTTCGGGGCGAGGTTCGATCCAAAGCCAGGCGCATAAAACCCGTGTTCGTCCATGTCGATCCACCGGACGCTATCAGCCACCGCCAGCCCTTCGGGGTACTTGCCACTGTGGTGGAACACGACGGAAAATGGACCATCGGCCTTCAAGGCCTCAAATCGTTCCCGGTCGTAGGAACGGAACACGAAATCGATGCCCCCGTCCTGTATCCGGGCAATGGTGTCCGGACTGAAGAGCAGCCCGGCGGCCAGATACCTCTGAGGCTCATCGATCACCCCGACCAGCGCCTTCTGTTCCTGCACCCGTCCCCACTCCTTCCCGCCGAACCAACAAAAAGGCCCAGGCAGTGCCAGTCAGACAACAAAAAAAACGGCGGCGCTTGCGCGTCCCCGCTCTCTTCCGTCCGTCCGGCCCTCCCGGGCCTTGCGTTTCCCCTATGCTATTGCGTTCGGACTACGCGTTGCACACGCAACAGGAACGTCAAGTCCTGCTTATCCTTACTCCGCAATCCTTGCTTGGTCGCGATCAGGGTTTCCAGGTCCGCGACCGGAACCGCAACCCCATCCAGAACCACCTGGATTGCCTTTGCGTCCTCGAACCTGATTTCTCCCACCGCGCCGAGCAAGTCCACCGTAATCTCGTCCTGAACCCGCACGACGATGTACTTCTGAATGTCGTCAAGCGCGAGGTCGGCGACCGCATTGTCTGGCAGAACGCTCAAGGCTTCTTTGATCTTCTGCACGTTGTCTTGCGATGAATCCACCAGAAAGTCGATGTCGTGGGTCGCCCGGTCAAACCCGTAGTAGTTGACCGCCAATCCACCGATGAGCACATATCGGCACCCTGCCTGATTCAACGCATCGCAGATGCGGATCAAGTCTCGGAGGGTGGGCGTCCGGCTCTCCGGAGTTGGATCGTCGTGCTCTCCTGCCACCACGTCTCAGCCTCCTCGAAGGAGCTGAACCGGAAAATGCCGCGAGGACGCATGATGCGCACACCCCGAAGTTCGTTGAGCATTTCCGCGAACCCGCGCATCTGCTCGAATCCGAAGCGCTGACGCTCCCTACGCGTCCCGACCGTCTTCAAGGCTCCCGCCTCCCTGCTGCCAGAATACCAAAGCCCAGCACCTGCCGCACGGCATCCTCCTTTCCACCCAGACCAACAAAAAGGCCCACCAACAACAGCAAAGCCGAGGTAGCTTCTCGCTCCTCAAATCAACTGCCTCTGCAGGCTTCTTCGGTCCTTCTTCGTCGCCCGATGCGAACGGGCTTGGAGCCACCACTTGCGTGGCGGGCGGTTCCTCTCCACCGCCAAGCTCGTCTCCCGCCAGGTTTCCCGGCACCCCGACAGGTCCTGTGGCGACTTGACCCGCGCCCTGGGTGTTAGTGAGGGAAGCTAAATCCCTCACCCACGCTGGCCCCGCAAACGAGATGCTTTGGGCCGCGACGGTCCGGCGAGAAGCAAGATCCCGCCTTCTCCCGCCCCCGCGCCTGTTGCCGGCAGGACACGGACACGGCTTCCATCTCCCTCATTCTGTCACGTGGCGCTGGGACGCGCAAGGCCAAGTCACCTGGTTCTTCCGAAATTCGGGGAAACAGCACCATGCAAGCGCAAGCCACAGCCGCGCCGCCAATCCCGCTTGTGGCCGCGCTAGCATCGGTACTACCGTATACGGCATGAGCAAGCGCATCGCCCTCTGGAACGCCAAAGGCGGCGTCGGCAAGACCACCCTGGCTATCAACCTCGCCTGGCTGCTGGGTCACGCCGGCAAGACGCTGCTCGTGGACGGCGACCCCCAGGGCAGCGCCACCAAGGCGCTTGGTATCCCCGATCCGCACACCGCCTACCTTAGTCGCTCTACGGCCACCGCGCTGCTGGGAAACCGCCCCGTCCGCGACTTGGCCGTCCACACCACACACGGATTCGACCTACTGCCCGGCAACGACGACCTGGCCGCCGTCGATCTCCAACTCGCACTGCTGGATGAGCCATCCACACAGCGCCTGGGCCACCTGCGCACTGCCCTCGATCCCCTCCGCTAAGACTGGATCGTGCTCGACTCCCTGCCCAGTTTGGGTCTTCTCTCCCTTAACCTTCTGGCCGCATCCGACCTGGTGGTCGTGCCCGTCGCGCCCGAGAGCGCCAGCCTCCGCTCCCTGGATAACGTGACACGTGCCGACCAGCGACTCCAGTCCGGCGCATACCCGCATACTAGCCGTCATCGTCAACATGCTGGACGTGCGCATCGGCCACCACCGCGACGTCTACGCCGCCATCCAGCGCGCCTATGGAGAACTCGTCGTCAACCCAGCCGTGCGACGAAGCTCCCGCATCACCGAGGCGGACGCTGCCTGTACCCCCGCCCTGGACTACGCCGGCGGCGATGATCGCGTCTCGACTCTACGCACCGCATTACAGGAGGTCGTGCACCGTGCCCAGGAGAAGTAGTCGCCCCGCCGTTCCCGCCGTCAGTGCGCTCGATGCGCTCACTGGCACCCCGAACTCCGGTGCCGCGTCGGTCGTGCCCCAGCCGGAGCCGGAAACCGAGGCCTCCGCCGCCGCTCCGGAGCCGACCCCCGCTGCCGAGCAGGCGCCCGTCCCGGCCAGGGCCTCCGCGCACTCGCCCACCCCGACCCCGTGCCCGGGTGACCGACCCGGACGAGATCCAGCCCCGCCGACGCGAGAACCGGGCGGCGGACCTCGCCGTCAAGGTTTTTGTGTACTTCTCCGAGGAGGACGAGGCCACACTTGAGGCTCTCACGGAAAAGTGGCAGTGCAGCCGCAGTGAGGTGCTGCGTGTGCTTGTGCGCCGCGCTAGGGCACAGCGCTTGCGCGATTAGATCGTGTTTGCCTGGACGCCAACGCATAGGCATACGCGGGCGACGATGGCATCCACAAGCAACCCCGTCTGGGCTTGCGCTAGCGTGCGTGCTAGCATGTGATGGGGTGGTTCGCCGCCTGTTCGCCAAGGCGATCTCTGAGCGCCTGCCAGAAGACGACCGCGCCGATGGTCTTGTCGTGCTGCAGTGGCTCCTTGGTGGTGTCAACTGCTGCCCGATTTGCCTGACAAACCGCGATAACCGTTGTTCGTGCCGCCCCAATCCGGCTTGCGCCGGTTGCCCATGGTTCCCTCTCCCCTTGCGGAGAAGGAGTCGACCCGTTTGCGCGTGAGTTGGGTCGACGGGCTATTGGGAGTCGTCCTATG
>JAJYVN010000312.1 GCA_021791995.1 Bacillota bacterium | reverse complement strand
TTACCGTGCGCACCACAGGCCAACCTTTGTGTGTTACGAACGCCACCACACGCGCGACCTGCCCGTCGAGGTCCGAACGCTGGTCCGACGAGGACACGCGCGCGTAAACCGCCACCCCGGTAGGCTCCTCCTTCGGAGGCTGGACGATGATCGTGCCGGTCGGTAGTTGCTCTACTGGCACAGGCAGCTTGCCGTCGCGGTACATTCGCCACGCGGCTTGGTAGGGGATGCCCTGCTCCTTCGCCCATGTACTTAACTTCATACACTTAGTATACCACATCTGTCGTTAGACGTAGATCTAATTGGTCAACGGTTGAATCCCTCCGCGCCAGCACCGAATCCGCCAGGAATGCCGCATCATACCGCCCAGTACGCCCATCGATCATGATGTGTCGTGCCCCACAATCCTGCTGCTGTTCCTTGAGAACCACAGCTTCGCATTAGCGCCTGGCCCCGGTCGGGGGCGGAGAGCCCATTCGGCCCAGAACCTTCGAGGGTGGGCCCGCTGCCTGAATGCGTCCATCGGACAAGACGATGACCAAGTCCGCCTGCCAAGCGTCTTCCGGTTGGTGGGTAATCAGCACGATCGTCTTACGCCCCCGATCGCGGAGGCAACCGTGCAGAACGCGTTGGCGCAAGGCGGGGTCCAAGGCGGAGGTCGGCTCATCCAGAACAAGCACGGGGGCATCCTGAAGATAGGCACGGGCCAGCGCCAACCGCTGGCGCTGGCCTCCGGAGAGGTTGGCCGCCGCCTGGTGAAGAAAGCGTTCGTTGCCCTCGAGGATTACGAAATCCCCTGTCTCCGCCTTTTGCAATGCCCGCCGCACCTCCTCATCGCTCGCCCCAGGACGGCCAACGCGGACGTTGTTCACCAAGCTCTCGCGGAAGAAGACGGGATCCTGCGGAACAACCGCTACCTTGGACCGTAGGTCGGAAAGGTCATAACTCCGCAGATCCACACCGTTCAGATACACCGCACCGACGGCAGGGTCGATGTACCGGGGGAGGAGCGCCGCAAACGTGGACTTTCCCGCACCACTTCCGCCAAGTAGCGCCACGACGGAACCGGGGGGAATGCGGGCATTGATATTGCGTAACAGCGGTCGATGGTCGTCACTGACAACGGTGACGTCGCGCAATTCGAAGCCACAGCGCCCGTGGATCGTTCGCCCCTGGCGGGGCGCGGGGACGTCTTCCGGCTCATCGGTAACATGGAAGACGCGCTCCGCCATCACCGCCACCCTTTGCAAGCCGATCGGCAGGTGCATCAGGCGCCGAATGGGTCCCTCAACGCCGCGAACATACTCAAAGAAAGCCAGTAACCCACCCACCGTCATCTGTCCATGGAGAACTCGGAGCCCCCCCATCGCCAACAGCAGGATCGTCATCCCCTGATGTGCGGCTAGGTCCAGGAGGCCTCCCATCCGGTCCACCATGAAGACGCGCGTGCGCATGCGGATCCGCCGCCAGAGCAGGGTGTACAGTGCGGTTGCCTCCGGCTCCGCATCACGGCGGTGCAGCAGGGCGGGCAGTCCCACCACGTGGTCGTTCAACACACCCTGCGATTGGACATCAAAGAGGGCAAGGGAGGCCAGGGCGCGTCGGAGGGGACGGACGGTGATCAACGGGTAGAAGGGATAGAGGCAGAGGGCTGGAATCGTCCAAATCGCCAAAGGACCGCTCAGTCGCGCCATTAACAGCACGCTGGTGGGGAGGCGATAGGCGATGGCGGTCAGGCTCTGCAGAATCTGCAGAAAGCCCTCTCCCACCTCGGGGCCGCACTGTTGCAGAGCCGCCACTACCTCGCCGCTCGATTGCCGCCCCAAGGCACGAAGTGACAACCTCCGCAGGTGACGATAAGCCCCGATCCGTAGCAGGATAGAGTATCGTTCCGAAGCCTGTAGAAAACAGTAGTAGAGGGCATTATTGGCCAACCAATCCGCCAGAGCGGCGCAAAGGTAAAGCACAAGGACCTCGCCCAAGAGATGGACCTCGTGCCCCAATAGAACCCGGTTGACAAAGAGTTGCTGCAAGAGCGGCTGAACCAGCTCCGCCGAGACACCGGCGATGGTAGCGATCATCATCCCGACGACCCAAGCCCACATGGGCCGGAAGGTAGTGAGGACACGGAGTAGAGTGCGTGCCAAACGCATGCTCCGCGTGCGCCACGAACGCGGCGTGGCTTCGATGCGAGCGGGAAGCGGTACGTCCATCCGACCACGCTCCAGCATGGTGCCCCCACTCGAGGCAGGGGACAACACTTCCTATGCACGGGGTGCGGACAACATGGCGGATCTTCGGACGATCCAAGGGAAGGAGCAGGTCCCACCGGGCCCTGTGGCCAATGGAAGACGGAGTTGTTGCCAAAGGGGGCCGGTCTCGTGCAGGTCAGAGCGGCCGTCCTGACCGACTATGGTTCTCTCTCGGTGCAAACCCTGGAGCTCGCTCCGCCCGGCCCAGGGGAAGTGCTGGTGCGCATTGCGGCGGCGGGCGTGTGCCACAGCGACTACCATGTGCTTTCGGGAGACCTCCCGCTGCCCGTACCGATGGTGCTGGGACACGAAGGGGCCGGCACGGTCGAGCAGGTGGGGCCAGGGGTTCACTCCGTGGCACCCGGTACCCACGTCGTCCTGTCGTGGTTACCGCCATGCCGCCGGTGCACATACTGCCTTTCAGGACATCCGGAGCTCTGTCGCGTTCCCGCCAAAGCCGCTGCGGAGGGGACCCTCCCCGGTGGCCAGAGCCGCTTCCGTCTGGGCGAGGAGCCGGTCTACCAGTTCAGCCTCACGGGAGCCTTCGCCGAATGTACAGTTGTTCCAGAGAGCGGGGTCATCCCGATTCCACCCTCCGTCTCACTGGAAGCCGCCGCCCTGTTGGGCTGCAGCGTCCTAACCGGGGTGGGAGCGGTCTGGCGCACCGCACATGTGCGTCCAACGGAATCGATCGCCGTTTTCGGCGTGGGTGGGGTAGGCTTAAACGTACTGCAGGGCGCTCGGCTTGTGTCGGCCTATCCGCGTATTGCAGTGGACATCTCACCCCAGCGACTTGAGGCCGCGCGCGAGTTCGGGGCAACTCACACGGTGGACGCCAACCGTGAGGACCCCATCACGGCCATTCTTGCGTGCACGGAGGGACAAGGCGTGGATGCCGCCTTTGAGGCTATCGGACGCCCGGACACCATCGCCAACGCCTTTAATGCGATCCGCCCAGGGGGACGGGCCGTCGCCATCGGGGTGGCCCCGCCGAACGCAGAGGTGACCTTGAATGCCTTTGCCTTTCCGTCTCAGGAGAAGATGCTGGTCGGATCGTGGTATGGTGAGTCCGATCCAGCGCGGGACATCCCACCGCTTTTGCGACTCCACGCGGCGGGGGACCTTCAGCTGGAGCAACTGATCTCCGCCCGTCTACCCTTGGAAGGATTGCAGCGGGCATTTGAGCAAATGTTGACGGGAGAGACGCGACGCTCACTGATCCTACCAGCCGGTTGAGAGGAGCATACGAAGGGGGC
>JAJYVN010000019.1:9819-19463 GCA_021791995.1 Bacillota bacterium | reverse complement strand
CCTCCTGCGCGAGTGGGCGCAGGGGGCGCGGGTGGTGGTCGTCGATCCCGAGCGGGAATACCGGCACATGTGCCGGGCGCTGGGGGGCGCCTGGGTGAACGTCGGCGCGGGGGGCGCGGGGCGCATCAACCCCCTCCAGGCGCCGCCCGTGCCGGAGGCGGGCGACGAGGAGGAGGGCGAGGAGAGCGCGCCGGCCGCGCCCATCGCGCAGCATCTGCAGCGCGTGCGCCTCTTCCTCGACCTTCTGCTCCCAAACCTGGGCCAGCGCCAGGCGGCGGTGCTCGGGCACGCGGTGCGCGAGGTGTACCGCGCGGCCGGCATCGCGCTCGACGCCGACCCCGCCACCATCCCGCCCGCGCGCTGGCCGCACTTGGGCACTCTGCACGCGTGGCTCGCACGCCAGCGCGACGATGAGGTGGCGCAGGGCCTCGCGGCCCTGCTGGAGGAGCACGCGGTCGGCAGCACAGCGCCGCTGTGGGCCGGGCCGAGCACGGTGGCGGCGGATGCCGGTTTCGTGGTTCTTGACATTCATGACCTCGAAAGCTCGCCGGAGAGCGTACAGCGCGCACAGTATGCCAACGTGCTTGGACTTGCATGGGATATTGTGCGCCAAAGCCGCGAAGAGCGCGTCATTCTCGTGGTCGACGAGGCTTGGATGCTCGTTGATCCCAAGGTGCCACAGGCGTTGAGCTTCTTGAAGCGCATGTCCAAGCGAATCCGCAAATACTCTGGCAGTTTAGTAACGGTCACGCAAAATCCGACGGACTTTCTTGCGCCGGAAGTCGCGCGAGAGGGTGAGCCTGTGCTTGCCAACGCGAGCACAGTCTTGCTCTTGCGGCAGGAAGGACGGGATTTACCCACCGTGGCGGGCATTTACGGTCTGTCCGAGGCGGAGCAGGACCGCCTTGCCAGCGCCCGAGTCGGCGAGGGGCTGCTTATCTGCGGAAATGGGCGGGCGTGGGTGACGGTCGACACCGCACCGCACGAAACGGCGCTGCTCTACGCGGCGCGCTGAATGCGGCTGAGGCCCGCCCCAGCGGGGGCGGGCCTTTGTGCTTGGTTGGGGAGGTGATGGAGTGGCCGAGCGGAGCGCGGCCGAGGATGCTGTCCGCGCCGCTGCGCGGCGGCGGGCGGTGCGGTGGGCCATCGGCGCGGGCGTGGGCCTGCCGGTGCTGCTGGTGCTGGTGGTGGTGGTGGTCGGCGCGGGGGTCGCGGCCTATCTCGGCGGCGCGGGGAGCTTCTACACCAACGCGGGTGCGCCGCCTATCGCCACCCCCGCCATCCGTGCGGCGGCGTGGGTGCCGAGCATGCCCGCTGGCGCGGTGCCGGCGGCGGTGCTGGCGGGGGTGGTAGCGCATGAAAGCGGCGGGGCGGTGCTGGCGGCGGGCTACAACTGCTCTAACGGGCAGAGCGCGGGCGAGGTGTGCAGCCAGGCTTTCCCTGCCGGCGTATTCGGGCTGGGCGGTGCTCACACACTGAGCGAGGATGCGGGCCTGGGCCAGATCAACTCGGGCGGCTGGCCTGTGCCGCCAGCGCCTGGGTGGACGGATCGCGGGCTCGCCGCCAGCGACCCTTTCGCGCCGCACGCCAATCTCGTCGCCGCCGAGCGTGTGCTCGGCGGCGACCTCGCGCAGTGCGGCGGGCTGCTGCTGGGTGCGCTGGAGGCCTACAACAGTGGGCGGTGCGCGGGCGACAGCGCGTACGCGGCGGCGGTGGTGGCCGAGGTGCAGGCGCTCCAGGCCGGCCCAGAGGTGGCGGCCTGGAGCGTCGTTTGGAGCAAAAAGCGGGCGGCCTGGCTAGCATCAGGCGGCGCGACCTGGGTGATCGTCGGGGCAGTCGCGCCGGCCGGGGCGCGGTGGGTGGTGCCGTACAGCCGCAGCCGTGTGTGCAGCACCGTCAGCAAGGGGAAAACGCGCTGCCGCGAGACGACGGCTGATCTCACCGGCCGGGCGCTTACCATGCCCACCGCCGTCACGGTCAGCGGGAGGAGGGCGGCCGAGCTTGGCACGGCGGCGGCAGCGGGCTGCCCCGCCTGGCCCGGCGAGGCCGTTTGGTGCGCTGAGGTGCCAGGCCCAGGCATGTACACCGTCACCGCGCGCTGGCCGCACGGCAAGTCGGCAGCAGCCACAATCACATTGGAAGGAGATGGTAAATGATGCCCGTTTTGGCACTTTCGCTTCCACCCGATTTGCTCCAGGAACTGGCAAGTCATGCCACGGACCTGGGCACGGACAGCGGCGGTACGCACTACTGGCGCGTACAGGTACCGCTGCGCTGCGAGACGCTGCTGCGCGACCTCCGCTGGGCAGGGAGCGACCCGCGCGTGGTTGCCACGGCCTGGGCGAGCCCCCAGGCGCGGGCGATCCTTCTGGCGAGCGAGGGGCACGCCCTGCTGGCCGCGTACCCCGCGCGTGGGCAGGGGTACGAGAGGGCTGTGACCAGCGCGGGGCGGGGGATCATGCCAACGCCGCCGCGCGAG
Source organism: Bacillota bacterium (assembly GCA_021791995.1). GTDB lineage: Bacteria > Bacillota > Sulfobacillia > RBS10-35 > JAJYVN01 > JAJYVN01. Next base: position 16,984 of record JAJYVN010000019.1, on the reverse strand, counting down.
CAGGAAATCGAGCGCTAGCGCGAACAACCAGCGCCCCTGCCAGTGGCAAGGGCGCTTCTTATTGGGGCGCGAGCCCCGAAGGGAGGAACATCGTGGAAATTGAGGCGGAGCGGATGGTGCTCACGCCGAGTCGCGGCGCGACGAAAGGTGTCTGCGATCTCCGCATCGGCACGCTCAGCAACCAGATTGTGGTAAAGGGTGTGACGGTGCGCGAGGGCACGGCGCACGGGCAGACCCGGCTCTTTGTCGCCATGCCAGCGATGAAGTCCGCTGACGGAGCGTACCATGATATGGTAGTCCCCGCCACGGCCGAGGCGCGTGATGCGGTGACGCGAACGGTCATGGCTGCGTACGAGCGGGCGGTTGAGGCAAAGCGCGAGCGCGAGGTGGACCGCTGATGCGGCAGCAGGGCTGGGCGGTGGTGGCGGATCGACCATGCGGTGTGGACCGCCTCCTCGCGGTGCGCAGCGCGGGCGGGGCGGTGGTGGAGGTGGCCGCCGCGCCCGATGGGCGGCTCACGGTGCCGCGCGGGCAGGCGGCGCGGCTGAGCGCCGTGGACCTCGGCGCGGTAGCGGAGGCGGTGCGAGCCTGGCAGTGGGCGCGGGCGGCGGAGCGGTAGGCCGGGGCCGGGCGTGATGCCCGGCCCTTTCCTCGTATATGAGGAGGCGATGATGATGATGATGGTGGCGAGGGCGAAGGTGCTGGGGGCGGGGGTGGCGGCGGCGGTGCTGGTGGTGGGCGGCGTACTGGCGCTGCGAGGCGGGGGCGGGCCGCAGCCGGAGGCGAGGGCCTTCCTGGGTGACTTCTTCACTGGCAACTTGGGCGGCGCGGAGGCGGTGGCAACGCCTGAAAGTGCGAGCGTACTGCGGCAGGCGTACTTGGCAGGAAGCGTGGACACGGCCTTCAGCGGCGGCATGAAGGGCATCCAATGGTCCGTCGGCGCGTGCACAGTACGCGGCATCAACGCTATGTGCACCGTGCGGTTCGCCAACGAGCCATTATTCACACCGCTTACGCTTGTGCTTACACAGACGGGTGGTACATGGCGTGTAAACGTGCCGGATTTCGCGGCATGGGTGGCGAGCTAAGGCGCGTTACCGTGCAAGGCCGGGCTATAAGCCCGGCCTTTCGCTTTTGTTGGGAGGTGATGCGATGACGCGGATGACGCGAGTCACGGTTGAGCATGAGACCACCGTGACACTTGCTCAGCACTGGCTGGCGGCACACGGCCTGCACGTGCCGGTGGTGGTGGCGGGTGCGGTTGTAGTGGTGGCGGGTGCGGCGGCGGTGATGGCCGCCCTGTGGGCGGCGGAGCAGGTTGCCCGCCACGGGCGGGGTGCGCTCCGGTGGGCCTGGGGGCACGCGCGCGGCGCGCTGTGGCTGGTGGGCCTGGTGGTGGTGCTCGTGGCCGGTGCCGAGCTCGTGCTGGGACCTGGGAGAGTGACCCAGATTCTGACCCATGGAATAGGGGGGTAGTGTAGGTGGATGGAACAAAGGCGCGGTGGCGGCGGCGGGCCGCCGTTGGGATCGCGGCGGCGGTGGCGGTACTCGGGGTGGTTACAGTTGTGACCGTGGCGACGCGCACGGTGCCGAAGGCGGTGCGCCTCACCGAGGCGCGCGAGCGCACGTCGACCACGCTCACGCCCGCCACCTGCACGGCGGCGGGGCGACGGACGGTGACGACGTGGCGCGCGGTGCGTGTCGGCGAGCGCGCGGGCGAGCGGACGACCTGGGGCGCGTGGGGGCCGTGGGTGCGGGTAGGGGCACGGGCGGAGGCGGTGCCGAGGCGGGTCTGTGCGCCGAAGACAACGCCGAAGCCGAAGGCGAGGCCGCAGCCAACGCCCGCACCGAAGCCAACGCCCGCACCGAAGCCAACGCCCAAGCCGAAGCCGCTGCCCCATATTTCCCTTTCGGCGGTTCCACGGCTTCTTCATGCGGGCGAGCGCACTATCCTCCACGTGTACGTGTCGCACGCGCCACGTGGGGCGCGGGTGCGGTTGACCGCCATTGGCGGGCCGCAGCCGGCGGAGCGCGTGCTCCCATTGAATGCGACCGGCACCGCGTTTGAGCCGTACGTTGATTCTCACGCAGGGACCGTACGCTTCGAGGCGGCGCTTGTGGGCGGGCCCGCAGCGCGGGCGGCGGCCGTGTGGACGCAGCCGCCGCCCAAGCCCGAGCCGACGCCGGTGCCGAAGGCGAAGCCAACACCCACGCCAACACCCAAGCCCAAGCCCAAGCCGACGCCGGTGCCGAAGCCAACGCCGAAGCCCAAGCCAACGCCGAAGCCCAAGCCGAAGCCAAAGGCCCTGCCGGTTGCCATTTTCATCCACGCGCCCGCGACGATCCCCGCCGCGATCCTCGGGCCGACCGGCCAGCCGCTGGGCGACACAGCCGCCTACACAGCGCCCGTGACGGTCGCGGCCACAGTCGGCGGCGCACAAACCATCGGCACCCCGGCGCAGCCGGGTGCAGTGGTCATCACCGCACCCGGGCTCGTGGCCGACGGCGTGCAGGAGCTTCTGCCGGGCGGTGCGACCACGGCCTGGGGTGGACAGGCCGTGGCCGAGGGCACGAGCGGGATCACGCTCGAGCAGCCAGTTGGTGAGGCTGTACCAGACCCGCAGGTGCTCTTCTACGGCACGCACGCAGGGACGTACACCGTCACCGCGAGCGTGGACGGTCACACGGCCACGGCCACCATCACCGTCACCCCGCCCACCTGCGCACCCGGTCAGCCTGTGGTCACGCAGGGCCCGGAGGGGTACGTCGAGGCCACCCAAGGCTCCTGGCCGATCACCTGGCCTACACAGACTGCGATCGCGCTCCAGGCGGGCACGGCCGCCACCACCACCATCACGGTGCCATGCGTGGCGCTGCCGGCCAGCGTCCTCGGCCAGCGCGTGGCGGTGGCCGTGGGGCCGGGGCTCGTCACCACCGGCGCTGTGGCCGTGACCGCGCTGCCCACGCTCGGCACCGATCCGGGTGTCACACTCGGGCAGCTGGAGGTCACGCTGCTCGGCACGGCCGGAGGCGAGTCATGGGTGGCGGTGACGGTAGCCGGCCACACCGTACGGGTGCCGGTCACGGTCACAGCAACGCCAACGCCGCCCACAGACAGCGTGGCCGGCGGCGAGCTCGTCGACGGCGCGGTGTACGTAACGTCCACGGCGCTCGTGCCCGGGCAGGACGGGCTGACCGAGGGGAGTACGGAGTATCTCCTGGCCTGGCGTGCGCCTGCCGGCGCGGCGGTGACGTGGACTGGCGTGTACAGCACGTTGCCGACGGTCAGCGACACGCAGACCACCTCTCCAGGAGTGACCTCCAACGCTGCGACCATCGTCGGCGGAGCGGCGACTGTGAGTGCTGATGGGGTTGCGTGGGTGATTGTGCGCGCACCTGATCCAAGCGCGGCCTCTTCGCTCCACATTCTTTGTCATATTGGGGGTATTACCTACGTAGTTAGTCTCTAGTCGTGATACAATTGGCTCAAAGGTGGTGGTGAGGGTGCGAATGATTTTTTCCCTGGCGGCCATCGCGGTAGGCGGTGTCATCGGCCTTCACAGTACGGCGGTTGGTAGCGAGCTCATCAACACGATGCTCTCAGCGTTCACCGCTTTCGCCGGCAACGTACCTGCGCGACCGTAGTCAGCCCCCCACTAACGCGAATCCCCGCCACCGCAGTGTGGCGGGGATTCGTTATTTCAGGAGGTGATTCGGATGGAAGGGACATTTTGCATTGTTACCGGCTCCCATGCTGAGGCCGTGCACGAGGCCGTGGGCGAGGAGGCGACGGTCGTCGCGGTCGAGCCGGGCGGAGCGGGGGAGGCGCTGGCGGCGGCGGGGCGGGCACCGCTCCGCGCGCTCGTGATCGACGCCGACGCCGGCCCCGGCCTGGCGGCGGCGGTGCTACGCCTGCGCATGGCGCGGCCGGAGGCGCGGGTGATCGCCCTCGCGGAGGGCCGCGAACCGGGCGATGCCGAGATTGCCCGCCTGGCGGGTCAGGCGGGGGTGTGGGACATCGTGACGGAGGCGGAGGCACTGGCCGAGGCCCTGGAGCGGCCGGGAGCGACCATCGCCGACGCGGCGCGTTGGCTAGACCCGGCCGTGGCTTCCGAGGCCCCGGAAGCCCGCCCACGAGAGCGCGTGGTCGAGCGGGTGGTGCGCGAACCGCTGCCCACACGGCCCTTGGAAATCGCCGTCGTCGGCGCGGTTGACGGCGCGGGCTGTAGCACGGTGGCGCGGCGCGTGGCCGAGGCCCTGGAGGGCGCGGGCTGGCCAGCGGCCCTGGTCGAGGGCGAGGACGCCGTGCCCGTCGGCACGCACGGCTACGCCGTGCGGGACTGCGGCGCTGCGGCGCGGCTGGAGCAGGCGGCGTGGGGCCGCGTCCAACACGCCGACCGCGTGCTATGGGTATGGCCGCCGCTTCACCGCCTGCGGTATGCCCTCGGCCCACCCCAGGGTAGCGGTGCCGTGAGCGTCGCCCTGGGCACGCAGGTCGACGCAGAGCGCACAGCGCTCCGCGTGAGCGTGCCTGCGATTTTTGCCATCCCCGACAGCGGTGGCGCGGCGCTCCGCGCGGCCGTGTGGCCGGCGCTCGGCAGCATCGCGCCCACCGCGCGGGCAAACTGGCCCCTGCGGCTGGCGCGGGCGGAGCGCGCCGTCGGGCACGGGCTGATCCTCGGCGGCATGGTGACGGTGCTCGCCGGCATGCTCGTCTGGAGGGCCTTCCGGGCGGCAGCGCCATGGGTGGTGGGCGTGGCAGTGCTGGTCTGGGCGGTGGCGGTGGCTGGGCGCGTGATAGCGCCCGAAACGGCGGCCTGGGCCGTGCATGCGCTGCGGCCGGAGTGGCTACGGATAGCGCGATTTGGAGGCTTTGGAGGTGGTATCGGTGCGTGAGACAGCATGGACGCGGCTGGGGTGGGCGACGATCATCCTAGCAACGGCAAGCGCCGCGATGGACCCTCTTGCACCCACTGGCGCCGTGATGATCGCGCTGCAAGCGGGGCTGCTGGTGCTCGGCATCCTGCTCGCCAGCGACACGGCGGTGCGGCCGGATGGTGATGGCAGTGGCAGGTAGTGGTGGCGCGCGGGCGGTGTGCGTGCACTGCCGCCGCCCCGTCCATGACGCCAGGCGGCATATCTGCACAAGCCGCGCCGCCGAGCTCGTGCGCGAGCGCGCGGAGCGACAGCAGCGCGTGCGCGAGATTGTCAGCGATTTGGCGAGCATGCGGACGCTGGCGCGTGCCGATGGCCTTCTAGACCTTCTGGAGGCCATAGATCGAGAAGGCGAGCGGCTACGGCGGTGGGTGCAGGGCGGGTAGCGCAGGGCCGGGCTTATAGCCCGGCCCTTTGCCTTGGTTGGGGGTGATTGAGTGATTGTCGTACTTGCAGAGAAGCCGTCCGTGGCGCGCGACCTGGCGCGCGTGCTGGACCCCGGGGCGGTGCGGCGGGAGGGCTATCTACTGGGCAACCAGTACGTCTGGACCTGGGCGCTCGGGCACCTCGGCGGGCTGGCGGGGCCTGAGGTGTATGCTCCGGCCCTGCAGGGGCGGTGGGACCTCACCCACCTGCCGGTGGTGCCGGCGGCGTGGCAGGTGGTGCCGCGCGCCGGCCGCGATGGCGCGGCCGAGCGCCAGCTTGCCGTGGTCAAAAACCTCCTTGCGCAGGCCACGGAGGTGATCGTCGCCACGGACGCCGGCCGGGAGGGGGAGTTGATTTGGAGCTACATTCGCGGACTGTCCGGGTATACAGGGCCTGAGCGGCGGTTGTGGCTCTCGGAGACGACACCAGCCGCTGTGACGCGCGCTTTCACGGCCCTGGAGCCACCGCATCTGGCTCTGCGGCAGGCGGCGGAGGCGCGGGCGCGAGCGGACTGGCTGGTGGGGATGAATGCCACGATGGCCTTGTCTACCAGACACGGCGGCCTTTGGAGCGCAGGCCGGGTGCAGACGCCAACGCTGGCGATGCTGGTACGCCGGGAGGAGGAGGTCAAGGGTTTTGTAGTAGAGACCTTTTGGACCGTGGACGCGCGGTGTGTGGGCGGCGGCGTCGAGTACGGTGCCCGCGTCGACCGTGAGGACAACGAGCGTCTGGCCGAGGCCGACGCGAAGGCCACGGCGACAAAGCTCACCGGCCAGGGCGGCACCGTGACGAGCGCCCAGGTCAAGGTCGAGCGTGAGCAGCCGCCCCACCTCATGAGCCTCACCGACCTCCAGCGTGCGGCAAACTCGGCGGTCAGCCTGACCGCCGCCGAGACGCTGGCGGCGGCGCAGGCCCTGTACGAGGCAGGCAACCTCTCCTACCCTCGCACAGACAGTCGCTACCTCACCCCGGACGCCTACAGCACCCTTCCGGCTCGTCTCGCGGCCGTGGCGGCGGCACTGCCGCCTCTGGCCGCGCTCTGCCACCTGCCCGCGCAGCCGCCGGGCGCGCGCGTGGTCGACGCGACCAAGGTGTCTGACCATCACGCGCTCCTACCCACGGACAAGGCACCGAGTCTTGCGGGCCTGCCGGAGGCGCAGCGGCAGGTGTACGAGCTCGTGGCCCGCCGCACGGTGGCTGCCCTCCTCTCTCCGGCCGAGTGGCGCGCGACGGACCTCGTGGCCGAGATCGCGGGCGAGACCCTGCGTGCCCGGTCCCGCGTGCTCATCACCCCGGGCTGGCGCGCGGCGGAGCCGGCGTCGAGCGCTGACCCGGCGCCCGACCTGTCGGGCATCGCGCAGGGCGCTGCCGCCACGTGCGCCAGTGCCGCAGCCACCCAGCGCCAAACGCAGCCGCCCAAGCGGTTCACGGACGCAAGCCTCCTCGGCGCGATGGAGACGGCCGGCAAGCAACTCCAGGACCCGGCGCTGCGCGAGGCGATGGCCCAGACCGGCCTGGGCACACCGGCAACGCGGGCCGCGACCATCGAGACGCTGATCGCGCGGGGCTACGCCGAGCGGCAGAAGAAGGCTATTGCGGCCACCGACAAGGGCATCGCCCTGGTCAGTCTCGCCCCTCCCAGCCTGACTGACCCGGCCACGACGGGCGAGTGGGAACAGCGGCTGCGGGAGATCGAGGAGGGCACACAGTCCGCCGCCGAGATGGACCGCGACATGGCGGCGCTGGCGGCGGAGATCGTCGCTCAGGTGGCGGGCCAGGAGCGCGTACAGGTGGCGCAGGGCAG
>JAJYVN010000019.1:0-9809 GCA_021791995.1 Bacillota bacterium | reverse complement strand
TGCCCGAGGTGCGGGGGCCAGGTTGTGGAGGGGAAGAAGGGCTACGGGTGCAGCCGGTGGCGTCGGGAGGACGGCGGCTGCCGGTTCACTATCTGGAAAACGGTGGCTGGAAAGGCACTCACAGCTACGGTGGCAAAGGAGCTCCTGGAGCGTGGCGAGACGGCGCGCGTCATCAGGGGCTTCAAGTCGAAGGCCGGCAAGAGCTTCGATGCCCGCTTACGTCTCTCCAGCGAGACGGGGCGGGTGGCGTTCGTCTTCGCCGCCCCTGCGGCGGCAGCGAGCGGCCATCGCAAGGCCGCGCGCTGAACTGCCAGAATGTGGGCACGCAGAAACGGCCTTTTCCGGCCCGATAGAAAAGGCCCGTGAGTGATTCATCATGGCACCCTCGCAAACGCCCCTTCCAGGCCCGCTATGCGCCTCGCCCCCATCGGGGGCGGGGCGCTTCGCATTTGTGGGAGGTGAAGTATGGCAGCGACTACCAAAGACCTCGTGCAGCGGCTGGAGGAGGGCGTGAAAGCCGTCGAGACTGGGGAGGATATGAAGCGCTTCCTCAGCACGCAGGCGCGGTTTCACACGTACTCCTGGTCGAACGTGTTGCTGATCCTCGCCCAGCGTCCCGACGCCAGTCGGGTAGCGGGCTTTCACACCTGGCTCGCGCTCGGGCGGCACGTCCGGAAAGGTGAGCGCGGCCTGGCCATCCTGGCGCCCATCTTCCCGCGCAAGGACAAGTCCCGCGAGACCCGCGAGACCAAGGCACCGGAGGAGGAAGAGGTGGGGCCCAATCCCGTGCGCTTCCGGCCGGTCTACGTATTCGATGTCTCGCAGACGGAGGGCGAGCCGGTGCCCGAGCCCCCGATTCACAAGCTCGACGGCGAGAGCGGTGAGGCGCGGTGGCTCTTGCCCAGGCTCCTCACGCTGGCCCAGGCGGAAGGTCTCACCGTGGACATGGCGGCCACGGACTGCGGTGTCGCCAACGGCTTCTACCGGCGTTCGGACAAGGCGATTCACGTAGCGGCGGGCCTTGCGGCCGACCAGCAGGCCAAAACCCTCGCGCACGAGCTCGGCCACCACCTGCTCGGTCACGACGGCCACACCCTCGACCGGCCGCAGGCCGAGGTCGAGGCAGAAGGTGTGGCCTTCGTCGTCTGCGCACGGGCGGGGGTGGCCACGGACACCTACAGTTTCGGCTACGTGGCAACCTGGGCCGGCGAAGGGCCGGAGGGGGAAAAGCGGGTGCGCCAGGCCCTGTCGGCGATTCAGCGCACGGCCGGCGCGATGATCGACCGCATCGAGGAGCGCGACCCGCGAGCCGAAGCGCGGGCGCTCGTCGACCGCGCACACGCTATCAAGGCGCGCGTGGCGGAGGCCGCCGTCGAGCGATAGTGTGTATCACCAGGGTCTAGACCCGCTCACACAAGTTTCTCATCACGCGCAATCAGACCCTGTTGCTACACCAACGATGCGCCTTCGCGCGGCGCTCACAGTGTCACAGCACGGTACACCCTGCTGAGACAGTCCAAGCCAGGCCCGCCGGACACCCGGCGGGCCTTGGCGCGTCCTGGGCATGGTAGCATATGTTGCCAGCGGCTTGTTGGTCTGGCGCGGGGCTGTCGCAAGAGCAAGACATCACGGCACTGCTTGCGCTGAAAGGAAGCTTAGCGCGAAGGGCGAACCAGCAAGGACCGGCCCAAATGTGTTGCGACGATAGGTCCGAGATGACACGACGCGCATGTCACGCTGCCTGAGAAGGGGGTCAGTGTGGATCATCAATGGTGGAGCGCCGCTGCGGCGGCGTCACGTACCTTGACGACCGGTAACGCCGCCATTCAGGTCTCGGGCATTGTCGCCGAGGCGGCCGCTGCCATCGCGGCCGCTTTGGCGGCATTTTTCACGTTCCGGATGGCCCAAGCAACTGCAAAAATGGCGGAGCAGACTAAGCGCAGTGTGAATGCGGCAGAACGCAGCGTCCACAATGAACTGGAAAGCCTGGAACGACAGAAGGACCAACTCCGACCACTCGTGTCGATTGCGGTGTCCTTGTCTGACGACCTGGACCAGCGACGCCGGAAACGGATTGCGGTCGGGCTCGCCAACCTCGGGCCAGGCGCCGCTATTGTGCGCCACATCACAACCAGAGACGACGTCAGTTCCTATGACATTGGTAGACTTGGAGATGTGCTTGTTGGTCCCGCACGCAACGAGACAGTCCAACTATCTTCTGGCACTGATCCCCAAAAGCCCGGCTTTGTTAGCTCGCTATCGGCCTGGTATGTAGACGTGTATGGACGGTGGTACCGCACAAGATACATCTACGTCTATGAGCAGGCTGAACAGAATGAAGTGTGCGTTAAGGGGTTGCTAACGGAGGTGACTCTGATCGGTAATATGCCAAACATGTTTCGTGATACAACGGTCCGCTCATCGATACGTCCACGACAACGTGAACTGGCCGAGGGCGGCCGCTGCGTACGCTACAACAAGTCATCCGTGGATGACTATTGGCATTTACTACGGGCTCAAGCGATTGCGGAAGAGGTTGAGCTAAGTAACACACCATACGTTGGCGAGGCGCAACTCACACTGAAAGGAATCGGATTCTGGGCGGAGGGACCGTGGCCCGAGTTCCATCTAGAGCTGCAAGGGTTTGCACCCTTTATCTTGTCGAAGGTGCAGAGGGGCGATAGGCCAGCAGAGACGTACATAATGGTTTCCCCTGGCGAGGACTATCCGGTTTCATGGGCTAGACAGGCGCCGGTGGCCTCTGATACCACTCTAAAGGGTGACATGACAAGATTTGGTCTGCGGTTCAGCAACCGGGTGGACAGTGAGGCGGACGACCTTTACAAGAGAATCTTCAGTGCGGTCGATGAGACGCTGCGTGGCGCGTAAGGCGTATTGTTGTGGGCTCAGCCAAACCCCATCGCAGCGAGAGAAGGTTGTGCGGCGGAGTGTACAGTCCTCGTCCTTCTCGGGTTGGGTGCCTCTCCACCGTCAATTCCAAGCACGAGCGAGGTGACGCGTTGGCTGTGCGAGGACTTTGTCCGGTATCGGCTGCCCTGTCCCGACGGGCACAGACCGGGTTTGGTGGATGCGCTAGAGACTGGACCCAGATGGACCATCGCCAGCCATAGTCATCGACGTTGAAGGCGGCGCTCGAGATCGCCGTCGCTTCGGTGGGGTTCAGGCACACGACCACGTTTAGTACCTGAAGGGAGACTGCGTATGCCCAGTCAGACCGAGCAGAATTGGAAAGCCGCGATAATCAATGTCCTTCGCTCCAAGGGTGAGGCGATGCACTACACTGACATCACCCAGGCCATCATCAGCGACGGTTTGAGAACGAAGCTGGGCGCAACACCGGCGTCTACCGTAAGCTCGGTAATCACGACTTCAATCGCGAGTCAGGGAGACGCAAGCCCTTTCGAAAAGGTTGGGCGCGGCATGTATCGACTGAAACCGAGCGCGCGGACAGAGGGCGATGGCCCAGAGGGCTCAGACGACCGTGATTCCGTGGTCCGAGCGTACGGCATGTTTTGGCTTCGCGACAATGTGTCCTGGAATACAAGGTCGCCGTGCCTGTGGGGTGCCCAGGGGCCCGGCGCCACCCGTGTCGACTTCGGCAAGCAGTTGGGCGTGTACATTCTGTACGATGGTAGGGTAGCCATCTATGTAGGACGCACGACTGACCGACCCCTTGGGGTGCGCTTGTGGGAACACACCCAAGATCGTCTTCGCAGCCGCTGGGACCGCTTCTCGTGGTTCGGGTTGCTGGACGTGACTGCCGAGGGTCGACTCGAACCTAAGACGACCAGCATCGACCAGGAGCAGTGGATCGTCACCCTGGAAGCGCTATTGATTGAAGCGCTTGAGCCGCCTCAGAATCGGCGACGTGGCGATGGCTTCGTTGCCATCGAGTACGTGCAGGTCGCCGATGCGGCAAGAGCCCGAGATCGGGTGATGCAGCAGCTATCGACGATGTTTGAAGCCGAACGAGGGCACAGCGAGCCGTAACGCGCAAGGTCACGGGGCTTGGCGTTGGTAGGACTTGGCTGCTCAGCGGAGAACGTATCTAGGCGGGGGTGTGCCGGAATGCGAGCCGCGTACGTTCGGCGGATCGACGACTTGGGACGAGTCGTCGTCCCGGCTGAGTTGCGCAATCGCTTCGGCATTGGTAGCGGCGAGGCTTTGCAGTTGTCCATGGAAAGTGACAGGGTTCTCCTGCACCCCTGCCAGACAGGCTGTGCCATGTGCGGTTCGTCGGACCGGCTCTATCGACTACACGGCAGGTCAATCTGCTCCGCGTGTGTGACCGGCGTTAAGAACATGGCGGGCCATCACGTCACGGGACACGTGGGTGCTGAACCGACTGGTCCCAGATAGGCGCATTAGGGACACGGCTGCGACGTTGCCAGAGAACCGAGTCAGCGGAGGAGTCTGCAGTGGAGTGCCTGAGTTATACTGAGGGACCGCTCGCGTTTGTCGACATGACCTGGTTCTCAGAGCAGAACACGGGGGATCTCCCTATTCGTTGGTCGCCCCTCCGACTTACCGCCCGTCCGACGCTGGGTGCCTTGACGTAGGCTGGTCCAAGGAGCCAATCAGGATGTCGAGCACAGGGGTTCCCATTAACTTCAACCGGTCGTGTGAGAACGTCGTTGAACACCTGGAGGACTCTAACCCGGTGAGCTATCTTCTTGCCTTGGGTCACATTGAGTGCTGGCATGTCTGAGGGCCAAATGCCGAACAGGCTCTACTACGGTGATAACCTGCAGGTGTTGCGCGAGCACATCGCCGACGAGAGCATTGACCTAATCTACTTAGATCCGCCGTTCAACTCAAAGCAAGACTACAACGTGTTGTTCAAATCCCCGACGGGTCAACGGTCTGAAGCCCAGATTGAGGCTTTCAAAGACAGTTGGAGTTGGGAATCGGAGGAAACGCAACGAGAATACAACGACCTGTTGCATTGCCCAAATGTTCGGGTGGTCGAGGTTGTGGAGGCCTTCCACCGGTTTTTAGATGGCAGCGACATGATGGCCTACTTGGTTATGATGGCAAACAGGCTGGTGGAGTTGCATCGGGTGCTGAAGCCGACAGGGAGTCTCTACTTGCATTGCGATCCGACCGCTAGCCATTATGTCAAGGTCACGTTGGATGCAGTTTTCGGACCGGAGCACTTTCGCAATGAAGTCGTGTGGAAGCGCACTAGTGCTCACAATCGGCTCAAACGGTATGGCCCAGTTCACGACACGTTGCTGTTCTATACCAAGGGTGCGACCTGGACATGGAACGAACAACGAGTGCCTTATGATGAAGAGTACGTCGAAGCGTTTTACCACCATGCAGACGCGGCGACAGGGCGACGCTACATGCTCGCCGACATCACGTCTGCGCGTCCAGGCGGCCGCTATCTCTGGAACGGCCAAGCGCCTCCGGGTAAACGGTATTGGGGCTACGCTGAAGAGACTTTGCGTGATCTTGAGGCCCAGGGACGACTTGTATATTCCCGCACCGGTTTGCCGCGCTTGAAGAAGTATCTCGATGAGCAGCCAGGTGTTTCGTTGCAGAGTGTGTGGACCGACGTGCCCCCGATTTCGTCTCAGGCGGCCGAGCGACTCGGTTATCCGACCCAGAAGCCACTTGCCCTTCTCGAGCGGATCCTAAACGCGTCGTCCAACCATGGTGACGTTGTTCTCGACCCCTTCTGCGGGTGCGGAACGGCGGTTCACGCTGCGCAGAAGCTCGGGCGCAGGTGGCTCGGCATCGACATCACACACCTTGCCATCACGCTGATCGAGACGCGACTTAGAAACGCCTTCGGTGCCGAGGCCCAGTTCGAGGTGGTCGGTACACCCAAGGACATCGGCGGCGCCACCGACCTAGCTGCCCGAGACAAGTACCAATTTCAGTGGTGGGCATGCTCGCTGGTCGGGGCGCAACCGTATCAAGGTCACAAGAAGGGCGCCGACGGCGGAATAGACGGCAAGATTTTCTTCCACGACGGCGAGGAGAACGCCAAGCAGATCATCGTGTCCGTCAAAGGCGGAGAACACGTCTCCGTCACCATGGTGCGTGAACTGATCGCCACGGTTGAGCGAGAAAAGGCCAGCCTAGGCTTCTTCGTCACGCTCACGCCGCCAACGCGGCCGATGCTGCAAGAGGCGGCCAGCGCAGGCTTCTACGAATCCCCCTTCCACGGGGCCTATCCCAAGATCCAGATTCTGACCGTTGGGGGCCTTCTGGACGGCACCGAGCGACCGGAGTACACCGACATGAGCAAGGGTGGCATGACCTTCAAGCGTGCTCAGCGAGAGCAACCCAGAGCGGGAAGGCAACGGACTCTCGGCATTGGCAACGAGCCCGTCGAGGAGGAGTAACTGTCAACGAGGAGGTGCAATGATGAACTACAGTGCGCATCGGTGGGTGGCGGTCGACTTCAGCGACCTAGCCCAAGAGCATCTGACGCTTCTCTACAAGCGGCTTGACGATGGCCGGTGGCAAGGATATCTCAGCGGACCTGCTGATATAGACCAGGCAACCGGATTGATTGCCACAGCTTCGTTTGAAGCGGGCGCCGAGCCCGCCCTTCTGCAACAAGCTCAGGAATATGTTCGGACGCACTACGCGCGGCAACGTGCCTAGAGACGGAGGCAAATCAGGCCGCGAGTCTGGATCTCTGCTCTTGTGAGTCCGATGCGAACCGGACCTTGCGAGAACACCTGCACCTCGACTTCGGTGACAGTCTGGTTTGAAGAAGCCGTTGCATGGCAGGATGTGCCACTGCCACTGGCGAAGTGTGTTGACACAGGGGGAGTTCCGTGCCAGGCGGCATCGTTCGGCAGATCGACGACCTCGATCGTGTCGTGATTCCGGTCGAGGTTCGCCGTACCGTTGGAATCGCGCCCGGCACGCCGCTTCAGGTGTTCCTTGACGGGGAGAAGATCGTGCTTCATGTGTACCGACCTGGCTGCTTCTTCTGCGGTAGCGGTGACGACGCATGGGAGTTCGCCGGGAGGCGTGTGTGTCGTGGGTGTACCGCGAGCTTGGGACGGCTGTATGGCGGCGTGACGGCCAGCGTGGGCGGCGCCCCAGCCACGCAGATAGGGGTTAGGGGACAGCCTGCGGTATCCGGCGGGCTGGACGTGTCGCCAGACGAGCGGGTGGCGGCACACCTGCGTGGTCTGGGCTGGACCGTCGAAGAGCGAGGGTAGCGCGGCACCGCTATCGGCCTGATCGCTCGTACCCGGAGCCGCACGCGGTACATTCACTCGCACGCAGGAAGCCTGGAGGATTGGCCGGACGATGTTCCCCTGGCGCGTCTGCGAGCGTCCGCTACCCGGGCCGGTGCCACGCCCGTCGTGGCGTTGGTGCGCTAGGCAGGGTCAGAGTGGCAGACAGACTTCTGGACGACGAAGACCGTGCGGCAGGTTCAACGGTGACGACCGGGCACAGCAGCGAAGGGGGCGTGTATGTGACAGAACCGGCGCTTCTTCTGGGGGCTGGTTTTTCGGCTGACGCCGGTATTCCGACCACGTTTGAGATGCCCAGGAGATTCCGCGAGACACTGGCATCGAAACCGCAGCTTCTGCGGTTCTTCGACCGCTTGGTCGACACGTTAGGTGGGTTGGAGAACACGGATATAGAGTCGCTCCTTGACGCCTTGCAGCTTCTTTGTGAGCCGCCTCAGGCCCTAACTTGTCTCTACCGTGCGAGGAGAAGCTTTGCCAACCTGCACCTTGCCAACGATCTTAGGGCCGAACTGCGCCAGTATCTTCGCTCCGTTTGTTTGCCTACCTTAGAGGCTGTCCGTCCGTTGTCTGCCATCCTAAAAGTTTTTCCTGAGCACTACCCGCTAATCATCACCTCTAACTATGACACGTGCATTGAGCTCATCGCGCAGGATGCGGGCTTGAATCTCAGTGACGGCTACAACGAGGAGTGGCGAGCAGAGTACCTTTCAGCACAATGGCAAAGAGTACGATTACTTAAGGTGCATGGATCGATCTTATGGTATAGGTCTCGGACCGAAGTGGTTCGGGTGCCGATTAGGATGTCGGACACCTCGCCCACCTTCACGGGAATAGATGGACAGCCATTAGAGCCGGTAATGCTTTACCCTGGTTTGAAGAACTCTGAGTTCCGTGATCCATTTCCGCAACTAAGGCGAAGGTTGGAGGAGTGCTTGGAGAAGACAGACGTATTATGCGTGATCGGTTATAGCTTTCGCGATGATGACCTCACTTCCTCGGTCGCCAAGTGGGCGAAATCAGACGGGCATTTGCTGATCATAGTTGACCCGGACGGCGCTCGGCTGTTGCAACACTTGAAGCGCTTCGGCCCAAGGGTTGCAGTATTTGCACTCAAAGCTGAGGAATTCATTACCTATGCCACGCAGCAAGGCCGAGGAACTTTGATTCCTCCGGCGTCGAAGTACGCCGGTGAGTACTCAACTCAGCTACAATATGTCGCTGACGCCGGCTCGCAAGTGTATTACCCATCGTTCCGGGATATGTACTCGGGCATGGTGCGGGGTGGATTCTTGGAGATGGCACTCGGACTGGCTCGGGCCTGCCTGCGGGACGGCAAGGTTGGGTGGGTCACTGACGGGTCTCCGGCTCCGGATGAGAAGGTGGATGCTGTCGATATGGTGTGGATGGCCGCATATGCGGATCTGAGAGGGGAGACCGACCTCAGCCAAGAATTGCTCCGGCGGGCGGCGGCGGGCTTCACGCCGGGGCCGGCGGTTTCGCGTAACGGCGACGCTGTCTACGGGTCACTCAAGCCGCTACGCAAGGATCCGCCGTGGGAGGGGCTGTACCCTCTGTTGTGCGCTGGCGGTAAGAGCGACTGGGCGTCAGTGCTCCGCACCGTCGAGCTCTTCCAACAGGTGTCGGCACTGCCATCACTGACCCAGGCTTCGCGGTCGGCAGGCACTCGAAGCGTGGGTCCTACAGATGCGACCAAACTGACTGAGCTTGTGGCGCTGCTGCGCGATCAGGGCGTCGATCCGATTCAAGAACGTCGAGAGGGTGGCCTTGATCTCGCCGGCTACTACGATCTGGGAGACTCCTTGCGAGCTCTGCTTGAACGGCGATGCGTCGGGAGGACAACAGCAGGCGAACCAAGGGCGTCTCTGAGTTGAAGAGGTGACCGTATGCCGCACCTGAGAGCCCGCCCCGGCAAGGACGACCGGCCTGACCGGCCGCGCACATGGGAGATTGTGTGCGACCTGCCGCCAGGACCGGGCGGCAAGCGTCGGCGCGAGACGGAGACCTTTCACGGCACCAAGAGCGGGGCGGAGGAGCGGATGCGTGCGCGGCAGGCAGAGATTGACCGGGCGGGAGCGACATACGTCGCCCCAAGCCGGCAGACTGTTGAGCAGTACATGGTCGCGTGGTTGCGGACGAAGGCACCAGACATACGTCCGACGACACTCCAGAGCTACGACGGACTAGTTCGCGTGCATATCGTACCCGCTTTGGGTGCGGTACCACTTGCGGACCTCACGCCTGCCCGCATTCAAGCCATGGTCGACGCGCTGCGTGGAAAGCGCTCAGCGCGCACGGCGGCATTCGTGCGCGCGGTTCTCCGCAACGCTCTGGAGGACGCAGTGCGCCTTGGTGAGCTCACAACCAACCCCGTGGATCGCACGCGCGGCCCACGGCAAGCTGCTCGCCGGGTGCGCGCGTTCACGATGGCCGAGGTGGACGCGATGGCGGCGGTAGCACGAGACGTTGGGTGGCCCACGCTCGCCGATTTGCTTCTGGTGGCTGCGTACACCGGCCTGCGGCGCGGTGAGCTCCTCGGAC